>DAOVTU010000560.1 GCA_030632925.1 Candidatus Krumholzibacteriia bacterium
ATTTCCGCGTCGGCGACAATCCGGCTCGGGCGACCGAGCTCCAGGCCCTGCTCAACCACGATGCGAACCTGTGGCTGGTGTTTGACCAGACGATGCTTGACCAGATACGCCATCAGGGCACCGGTCGCTGCGCCGCTGGCCGCGTCTTCGGGAATGCCGAAATGCGGAGCAAACATGCGGCAGTGAACGGTCGCATCTTCGTTCACCGTCTCGCAGGTAAAAACAAACAGATCACCGAAGCCGAGATCCCGTGCAATGGCATCGGCGTCCCGGCGCCGCAGGCTGATGGCCTCCATCGCCTCCAGGGATCCCAACGGCACGATGTGAATGGGCAACCCCGTCGAAATCACTTCGCAGGGCAAGCCCGTGACAGCAATTTCGCTTTCGGAAATGCCCAGGGTGCGGGCCACCTTGCTGCGATGGAAATACTGGCCCATGAAGGCCGGGTCATCCTGCTGCAGGCTGTAGGTGGTGACGCCTTCGTTCTCGCTGGTCAGCACGGGATAGCGCCCGGCTTCGAGTTCCCAGATATGGGGCTGGTCCGCGGGGACTTCGTCGCGCATCCGCAGTTGATCCAAAGCGAAAGTGGCGCCCAGAACCGAATGGCCCCCAAACGGAATTTCCGCCGACGGCGTGAACACCCGCAGGCCCGAAACACCTTCGGTCTTGCTGCGGGGCGGTACGATAAAGGCTGTCTCGCCGGCCCCCAGTTCCATGGCCAGTTTCTGCATCATATGTTCCGGCACTGATCCCCCGTCAGGGAACAAATAGAGCCGACTGCCGCCGAAGGGCTTGTCGGTAAAGACATCGATGAGCAGGAATTCCAATTCCATAAGCTGTAGATCGCCTTGTGGGAAGGTCCGGCAGAACACGGGATGTTCCAGCGGGACATGGCTTAGCCCGTCTGGAGTATTTCAACAGACGCGCCTTCGGTATTTCGCCAGATGCGCAGAGTCCTGACGGCACGGCAAAACCCGGCCGGATGACAAACCCGGCCACAGGATTCAAAATTTAGCACAAGGGCGGGCCGCAGCCAAGAGGATATGGTCTGGATGGGGCATTTTCCCCCATGAATACTGGAATATTCGTGAACTGGAGATTCCGCAAGGGATTGTGGGGATAGATCTCGATCGAGGCCGGGTCAGTCTTCGATCAATACCGTCGCCACGGCATATCGGCGCTCGTGACTGATGCTCAGGTGCAACCGCTGCCCTCCGCGTTTGGCCAGTTCTTCGGCTGCCAGTCCACTGACTTCCAACCGCGGCGCTCCGCCTGCCTGCCGGATGACCGAAATGTCCTGATACGGAATGTGGGCAATGGCGCCACCCAAGGCCTTGAGAAAGGCTTCCTTGGCAGCCCAGCGACCGGCGGCCATGGCTGCCTGGTCCGAACCCGTTCGGCTCTTGATGCGCTCACGCTCATCCTGCTGAAAACACCGCGCCAGGAAGCGTTCGCCATGGCGATCGAGCACCTGGCTGATCCGCTCCACGGCCACGATGTCGGTACCTAGGCCCAGGACACTCAATAGGCGCCCTTTCGTTCGATGACCGCCGGCAGCGTGCGCGCCAGGATGTTCAGGTCAAACATCAGGCTGGCCTCCTGCACGTATTGCTGATCCAGGCGCATCCATTCGTCGAATTCCAGATGGCTGCGACCTGAGACCTGCCACAGACAGGTCAGGCCCGGCTTGACCAGCAGGCGAGTGGCCTGCGCCGTGCTGTAGTCGGCCACTTCACTGGGAATCTGGGGACGCGGGCCCACGATGGTCATCTCGCCGCGCAGGACATTGAACAGCTGGGGAAATTCGTCCAGGCTGCTGCGTCGCAGAAACCGCCCCACACCGGTGATGCGCGGGTCATCCTTGATTTTGAAAGCGGCGCCGGTCGCTTCGTTCAGGTGGGCCAGGTCATCCTTGCGCTCCTCCGCATCAATGGACATGGAGCGGAACTTGTAACAGTCAAACATCCGGCCCCGATAGCCGACACGGGCTTGCTTGAAAAATATCGGGCCCGCAGACTCCAAACGGATCAGCAGCACGATGAACGGAAACAGCGGCAACAGCAAAATCAGGCCAAAGAGCGATGCGCCCAGATCGAAAAGTCGTTTGATGAGGCGGTAGCCCAGCCCCAGGTCGGCGCCACGTCCCCCATCCTCGCCGGCTACAAAAGCCGCAAAATCGCTGTCGGATCCGTAGTAGTTGTTGGCGGTCATAAACCCAATCCCGATTCATTGCCCATATCACTGCCCAGCGATGGCGCGCGCTTGCGTTCCCAGGTATAGATGCTCACGCCGGGCACGCGGTCTTCCAGGCGCAGGTGCCCCACCCGGGACAACGCCTGCAACAGATATCCCTGCGGATCAAGATACCACTCGCGAGCCAATACCACGCGGCAATAGTCATGGCCTCCGAGAGATTCGGCCACAAATTTCTGGGCCGCCTCACGGTCGGTCAATGGAGCCTGCCCATAGCTGTTCAACAGCACGTGCGCATCGCCGTCATAGTAGCGATATACCGAGGTCACCACCGGCACCAGCACCACCCGGCTGGGCGGCTGAGCCTGGTTGACCAAGGCGACGGCCTGGCGCAGGTCAGCCTTTTCGTATTTCTCGTCCCCGTAGTAGCCCCCGAGTGACCACAGGGTCATACCGGCCAATACCGCGGTCACCAACAATCCGGCCAAGCGGGGCAATCGGGCCAGGCCAACGCCCGCCAGCAGCAGCAGCCACGGCAAGACCACCGAAACATATCGGGCGTTCAAGGGTTTGTTGTTTCGCATGGCCAGCGCCACCAGCAAAAGGACCGGCAGGGCCGTCCAAATCAACAGGGCCACCCGCCGCCGGTCCAGACGTTGCAAGCCCGCCAACAGAGCCATACCCACCGCTCCGGCACCCAAAGCCAGCACCGGCCAGTAGCCCATCAGGACTGCCATCCGGTCCGGGGCGTGCAGTTCCCGCAGCGACGGACCCAGGCTATAACCGAAGAAGTAAGTTTAAACCGCATAGGGCAGGGCCAGCGGTGAGAAGGTCGTTTCGCCGCGCAGGGCCTCGCCCGTGCCCGCGCCCG
>DAOVTU010000486.1 GCA_030632925.1 Candidatus Krumholzibacteriia bacterium
AAGCTTGACCAGGACGGTAGGGTGTTGCAACCAGGGGTCGAATAGGGCATAGAAGGCCAGGGCCTCGTAAACGGAGGTTTGGGCTTGGTCGGCCTCTCGGACCGCTGAGGGCATCCGGGCCTCGAGTTGGGCGCCGGGGGCCATCTGGGCCACCAAATCGCCTATTCTGCGGCTGTTGAGGGCAGCTTCACCGACAGATTTGGCATTTTGGCGCACTTGGAGGCCGTTTGTGCCCATGCGCAGGCCGGCGGCGGGGGCCAGATGCACCACGATCCGGCCACTGGGAACTGGGGTCTGCCAACGGGGTTTGCCGGTCACTACGGCGAAATCGGAGTCGGTGGCGTTCGCCGAGAGGCTCAAAAACAGGCTAAAAAGTAGAAAAATGGGCAGAAATCGCCGAAAAATGGCGTGGGAGGCGATTTTCATGTTCATGTAAACTCCATCTGTCCTTTATGATGAGTCTGCTTGCCCGTGCAAACCCGGTGGCCTTGAGGTTATTATACCAAATTCCACCTGTTTATGCTGAAGTGCGGGCAAATTTTGATGATCCAAGCCCGCGAACCCTTTCCCGGAGGCCATGATGAACGCTCAGCAAAAGGTCGTCGAACTGCGCAAGCTGATGAAAAAGAATAAAATCGACGCCTACTATGTGCCCAGCGCCGACCCGCACATGAGCGAATACCTGCCTGACTGCTGGAAACATCGCGAATGGCTGAGTGGCTTCTCCGGTTCGGCCGGTGAGTTGGTCATCGGGGCCCGCAAGGCCGGTCTGTGGACCGACGGCCGCTACTTCCTGCAGGCCGGCATCGAGTTGAAGGACTCTGGCATCGACCTGATGAAAATGGGCGAGCCCGAAACGCCGACCATGCCTGCCTGGGTGGCCAGCCAGCTCAAGAAGGGGCAGGTCCTGGGCGTGGACCCGACCGTGGTTTCAGTTGCGGCGGCCAAACAATTCGAGACCAATCTGGCGCCCCACGGCATCAAGGTGAAATACCTGCGCACCAATCTGGTGGGCAAGTTGTGGGAAGAACGCCCCGAGGCCAGCCTGGCGCCCATCACCAACCACAGCTCGAAGTTCGCCGGCGAAACGGTGGGCAACAAAATGAAGCGGGTGCGCGAGGTCATGAAGAAGGCCGGCACCAAGGCCATGGTTATCGGCGCCTTGGATCAAGTGGCTTGGCTGCTGAACATCCGGGCCGCTGATATTGCCTACACGCCCGTGGTGATCAGCTACGTCTTGCTGACCGAGCGCGGTTGCTGGCTCTATGTCGACCAGCGCAAAGTGCCCAAGGCGTTTTCGGTGGCGCTGAAAAAGCGGGCCACCCTCAAGGCCTACGACGCCATCTGGAACGACCTCAAGGCGTTGGGCAAAAAGAAGCACAATATCTGGATTGATCCGACCATGACCAACCGCCGGGTGATTGATGAATTGAAGGGCAGCACCTTCCACTACGGCTCAACGCCCATCACCACCATGAAGGCGATCAAGAACAAGGTGCAGATCACGGGCATCACCAATGCGCATCGGCGTGATGGGGTGGCCATGGTGCGCTTCCTGAAATGGCTGGAAAAAGCTGTTCCCAAAGGCAAAGTGACTGAAATTTCAGCGGCCGACCAGCTCGAGGCCTTCCGCGCCATGGGCGAGGGGTTCAAGGACCTGAGCTTCAATACCATCAGTGGCTACGCAGCCAACGGCGCGATCATCCACTATGGTCCCAGTGAAAAAAGCAACGCCACCTTGAAGCCGCAGGGTCTGTACCTGATCGACAGTGGCGGGCAGTATCCCGACGGCACGACCGACATCACCCGGACGGTGGCTTTGGGCAAACCCACGCCGCGGCAGATCGACTGCTTCACGCGGGTGCTGATGGGCACCATCGATTGCACGATGATTCCGTTCCCCGCCGGCACGCCTGGTTATCGAAACGAGATGTTCGCGCGCAAGGCCCTGTGGGAAATCGGGGAAGATTACGCCCACGGCACCGGCCATGGTGTGGGGCAGTATCTGGGTGTGCACGAAGGACCGCACAGCCTGAAGAACATCATTGCGCCGGCCTTTGTGGAAGGCAATCTGATGTCCATCGAGCCGGGCCATTACGAGGCGGGCAAGTTCGGCATCCGCATCGAACACCTGGCCTTCGTGGTCAAGCACGAGAAGTTCAGCAAAAATGGGAAGCTGTGGTACACCTTCCATCCGGTGACGCTGTGCCCCATCGAACGCAGGCTGATCAACAAGAAGATCATGACCAAGACGCAGATCGAATGGGTGAACAACTATCACAATCGGTGCCGGTTGGAATTGGCTTCAAGCCTGGACAATGAGCACCGCGAGTGGCTGACCAAGGCATGTAGGCCTATCTAGTTGTTTGACAGCATGATATAGAAGCCGGCTCCTTGCGGGGAGCCGGTTTTTTTATGCTTTTTATCAAATAAAGAGAAAAAACCTCCAGATTTATTTGCGCACTCGCCATTCCACTTTCGCATGTCTCCTTGAAGCGGCCATTAGGGCCAATCAGAGAGTTTTCTCACAGGAGTGCGAATCATGCGGAATCAGAATACACAAATCCAAAGTAAAAGGGCCCGGCGCCACACAGCCGTCGGCTTGATGGTCCTGTTGGCCCTCAGCTGCGCGCTTTTTGGCTGCAGCAGCGACGAAACCACAGCCGGCGGCGGCGGAGCGCCGGATGTCACCGCGCCCACCATCGTCTCGGTCTCACCGGTGGAATTCGCCACCGGGGTCTCGGTGGTCGCGCCGGTCGTCGTGACCTTTTCCGAACCCATCGACGCCGCCAGTGCCACGCCGTCCACCATCTCCCTGGTGGGCGTGGGCGGCACTGTGAGCGCCGGTGGTGTCATGGCTACATTTACGCCCAGCGCCAACCTGGATCCGGACGTGGACTACACGTTGCAGGTAACGGCGGGTGTGCGGGATCTGGCCGGCAATGCGCTGGCGGCGCCGTACACTTCCAATTTCCACACGGCCAATATTCCAGCGGCCGACGCGGGGGCTGACATGGCCGGTACCCGCGGCCAGTCCGTCACCTTGAACGGCACCGGCAGCGCGCCGGTGGCCGGCGGCAATCTGGTCTTCGAATGGACCCAGTTGGACGGCCCGGATGTGGGCTTCCTGACGGGCAGCCAGCCGAGTTTCACGGCCCCCGATGCCGTCGTCACCTTGCGTTTTGAATTGGTCGTCACCGAAGAGGGATCGCCCAGTTCGCCTGACGAGGTCACCATCGTGATTTCGGATAATGCAGCCGGTGCGTTTTTCGTCAGTGCCAGTGGCGATGACGGAAACTCCGGCGCCATGAATGCCCCGATGGCCTCGCTGCAATTGGCTATCAACGCGGCTGCGGCCGTTGGTGGCGGTGCTGTGCATGTGGTGGGGGGCACCTACGACGGACCCCTCCAACTGGCCGCCGGGGTCAGCCTCTATGGCGGCTATGACGCCACGACCTGGCAGCGCG
>DAOVTU010000135.1 GCA_030632925.1 Candidatus Krumholzibacteriia bacterium
AATGCGGAGAAGCTTGGAAAACGCGGTTCTCCCAGATTCACAATCGACTTTAGCAAATTCGAGTTTTGCGATGCAAAAGTAGAATACGACCTGGACGATTATCTGATCTACGGACAATCCCCGGTCATGTTTGTTTGTGAGAAACTACGTGCGATTTGCCAACAGATGGACGAATACCGCGAATCCGTTATGAAGCATCGTGCGTTGCGAGCCAGGGATTTCGTGGACATTTACGTCGTGTCGGACTATTTCACCATCGACTTCAAGATCCACATAGAAGGCGCTTGTGGCATCCTTCAATCCGTCGTTGAGCATGGCGAAGCTGACATAGGATGTGTCGCCGGCGGCCAGCCAGCCATCGGTGCGTTCGCCCTTGATCATGTTGGCCAACAGCGATGAGTCCCAATCTGCCGGTACGAAGGGGGCCAGGTTCGGTTCCAGGGCGTGGCGGCTGGTGTAAACGTTGTGGCCCTCGGTGGCGAAGTCGCGGCGGTCAATCCAACTGGCATGGATTTCATCGGTGGTGGCCACGCCAAAGGCCGAGTGGAACGTAGGCTCAACGCGGGGTTGTTCGGTGACCAATTCCACGTCGCCAAAAAAGGAGATGTCGCCATAGCCTGAAGCCAGCCTGCTGCCCAGTTGGAACTCGTCTCCACCGGCGGGCGCATCGAGCCACAAGCAACCCACGATGCCGTCGCGGGTGAAGATGGTGGGGCCCACGCTGTCGTATTCGTCGGCCACCATGCCATAGGGACCGAACCAGCTGGAGCCGGTGTCCCATGAGTAGGTGTAAATGATATCGCCGTCACTGGTTACGCCATCTGACCAGTCCAGTTGGTAAACCACGAAAACGTCAGCGTCCTGGCAGGCGATCTGGGGGAAACCGGCATTGTTACCCGTCCAACCGGTCATGTTGGCAGGGTTGCTGAAGCTGCCGTTGTACACGTCGGTGGCGATGAGGATTTCGGTCTCGCCGGTGTAGCCGTCGACCTCGGCGTTGAGGTAGTGCACGGTGCCGCCGCTCATGGCCACGTCGGGCCAGTAGTCGGCGTAGCCATCGGGCAAAAAGTAATCGTAGATGACGGAGTTTCCGCCGTTGGACGACGACATGAAGATCATCGTCCATTCGTACTGGTAGTAGTCGTAGTTGATGGTCAACCAACCGGCGGCGATGAAGACCTTGGCAAAGTCGCCAGCTCCCGAGACGGCGATCGAAGGCGTGGCGCAGGGCTCGCCCACGGCCAGACCCTTGACCCAGGCCCACTGGGTGGGAGCATCCGGATTGGTGGTGCGCGCGCGCAGGATGTATCCGTCTTCGCGCACCCAGGTCACGTGCAGGTACCCGCCGCCGTCGATGGCGATTTCGGGGTGGTATTCATCCTCGGTGAAGGAGGGCATTTCCCAAACGGTCCAGTTGGCTCCGCCGTCGGTGGACTGGGCGATATGGATGTCGCGGTCGGTGCCGCCAAGATCCTTGGCGCCAAACACGGCGTACAGATTTCCGGTGCCCGCGTACTGGGCAATGGAGATGTACTCGTCGTTCATGTTGGTGGGGTTGGCCAGCTTCTGGTCGGCCGTCCAGGGCAGGTTCTTATCGGCCGCGCGCGGGGCCCCGACGGTGGCTTTTTTGTCCTGCCTATTTTGGGCCAGATGTGTCCGCAGGTAGTGGGGGTCGGTCAAGTCCTGGACCTGTTGCATCAGATCGGGGGACAGATGATGAACGAGGCGAGTGTCTTTCCCGACCCCCTTTACCTGGTCGGACAAATCTTCATCGACGATAACCTGGGTGCGGGCCTTGTCGCCGTAGGTGCGGAAAGTGCGGCGTTCGCGCTGGGCGGCCATTTTCAGCTGTTCGGCCGGGGGCAAACGGTCAGACAGGGGGGCGCGGGAGGGGGTGATCCGCTCCGCAGACCCCAGATTGTGCTCAGAATCGACCTGACGGCCGGATTGGGCGGTAGCTGAGCCCGCCAAAACCAGGATTGCCGTCAATATAAAGAGGGACTTGCGCACGCCATTGCTCCCATAGCTCAAAAAACCAATCCTACGAGGGATCATTATAGCACAAAACAGCAAAAAATGTAAAGAGGGTGCAATTATATCTTTTTTAAGTTATCCAGTTGACGTTTGAAATATTAATCGTATATTGCCGATTAACGATAAAGGAGAGAAAGCAATGTCCGACACCAAAAACGATCCCTTTGCGACTCACGTCGTCGAGCTGGCAGACCTGGCCAAGGCATTGGGCCATCCGGCCCGCGTGAGAATACTGGAAGTCCTGGCCCAGACACCTGGCTGCGTCTGCGGCGACATCGTCGCGCAGCTGCCGCTGGCCCAGGCCACGGTTTCCCAACACTTGAAGGAACTCAAGCGGGTGGACCTGATCCAGGGCGAGATCGCCGGCCCCCGCACTTGTTATTGCCTGAATTCAAAAACACTGACCCGGGCGCGTGAGATGTTCACGAACCTGTTCACCGGCATTGGCTGTTGCCAGAGCGAAGGAGAAGTCCATGAACTCGAATCCGAATAAAATCAAAGAGATGGTCAAGGAAGGCTACGGCAGCATCGCCCGCGACGGAGGATCGTGCTGTGGTCCGCAAAGCTGCTGCGACAATTTGAGCGGAGTCAGCTTCAGCGAAGGGTACGACAAGGTCGACGGCTATGTGGCCGATGCCGATCTGGGCCTTGGCTGCGGCCTGCCCACCGAAGAGGCGCTCATCAAGCCCGGCGAGACGGTGCTTGATCTGGGCAGCGGCGCGGGCAACGATGTCTTTATCGCCAGTTCCCTGGTGGGCGACACCGGGCGCGTCATCGGGCTGGACATGACTGAAGACATGGTGGTCCGGGCCCGGGAAAACGCCACCAAGTTGGGGCGCGCCAATGTGGAATTCGTGCACGGCGAGATCGAAAGCATACCTCTGCCCGATGGGGAAATTGATCTGGTGGTGAGCAACTGTGTGCTGAACCTCGTGCCGAACAAGGCCAAGGCCTTCGGTGAGATCCACCGTGTGACCAAACCCGGCGGACGTTTTGCCATTTCGGATGTCGTGCTGCGCGGTGAACTGCCGACGAGTCTGGCTGAAGCCAGCCTGATGTACGTTGGTTGTGTGGCGGGTGCCCAGCAGGAGGCGGAGTATCTCGCGACTATTGCCGAAGCGGGTTTTCAGAATATCGAGGTCGAAAAGTCGCGCGAGATCAAGCTGCCCACGGGGTTGGTGGCCAAGGTGCTGGGCGAAGACGGCGCCGCTGAATTTCTGGCCTCGGGCGTGAAAATCATGAGCATCACGGTGACGGCTCGGCGTTGATCTTGCCGGGCTTGCCGGCAACGGGTATGGTGGTGCTGTTCACGCGATGGCACCACCATTTGCATTTGTAGAGAGAGATAATGCCCCGTTCCCAACGTCCCGAAAAAGTCGAACCCAAGCTTTGGCGCTATGAGCTGCCTGGAGGCTGGATCGTACTGGCTGGTCGCACCGATCAGGACAACGACCGACTTTCCCTTAAAATAGCCAAGGCCAACGACTTCTGGTTTCATGTCAAGGGCCTGCCCGGCAGCCATGTGGTGCTGCAGGTGCCGGCGGGTGAAAAGCCGGACAACGCGACCCTGAAGCTGGCCGCCGGTGTGGCCGCCTGGCACAGCAAGAAGCGCGAGGCCCGGCAGGTGGCCGTCAGTTGCACCGAGGCGCGCTACGTGACCAAGCCCCGCGGAGCCAAGCCCGGCACCGTTGAGGTGCGCAAGGAAAAGGTCCTGAACGTGCGGCCATACATCCCGGAGGAATCAGCATGATCGATCAGGTGTTGGCGTGGCTGGGAGGCTATCTGGAAAACCAATATTGGCGGGTGGGGTTGATCCTGGCGAGTGCGTTGCTGCTGGCTTTTGTGGCGCGGATTAGTCTGGTGCCCTCTTTGCGGCGGCTCTCGCGGCGGACTTCTTCAGACATCGATGACCAGATCCTGGACCTGGTCTGGCCGGCCATATTCCGCACCATAGTTCTGCAGGGTGTGCACGTGGCGACCCTTGACCTGGTGGCTAGTGATCGCATCGACAACTTTGTCAGCGGAATCACCATCACGTTGATGGTTCTGATCTGGGTGCGGGTGTTTTCAGGTGTGGGGGCCGTTGTTTTTCGCAAGCTGAGCGAAAACGCCGACCGCTTCACGTGGATCCAACCTCAGACTTTGCCGCTGGTGCAATTCGTTTTCAAGGTGACCCTCTTTGGCCTGATGTCCTACCTGATCATGGCCGCCTGGCACATCAACCTGACCAGTTGGCTGGCCAGCGCCGGCGTGGCGGGCATCGCCCTGGGTTTTGCAGCCAAAGACACCCTGGCCAATTTCATCTCGGGCATTTTTATCCTGGCCGATGCGCCCTACCGGGTGGGGCAGTACATCATCATCGACGGCACGACCCGTGGCGTGGTCACGGAAATCGGCATGCGCTCGACGCGCCTGCTGACCCGCGACAATGTCGAAGTCACGGTGCCCAATGCGGTGATCGGCAATGCCAAGATCGTCAACGAGTCGAGCGGGCCTTCGCCGAGAATGCGACTGCGCGTGACGGTGGGTGTGGCCTATGGCAGCGATGTGGAACTGGTGAAAAAATTGCTGATGAAATGCGCCCGCGAGGTGGAGTACACCAGCAAGGATGAGGACCCTTCGGTGCGATTTGCCCTGATGGGCGAGTCGAGCCTGGATTTTCAGGTGCTGGTCTGGGTCAAGCATCCGGCCTTCCGGGGCCGCGTGACTGACGGGCTGAATACGGGAATTTACAACGCGTTGAAAGAAGCCGGCGTGGAAATTCCTTTCCCACAGCGAGATTTGCATATCAAGAGTTGGCCGGAAGGCAGCGGGGGCATTCCGCAGTCCTGAAGAAGTTGATTGGCCCCGCCGGATATCTTCCGGCGGGGCCTTTTTTTTAGCGAATCGTCGTGGAAACCACTTCGCCCTCGATCACGACCCCGACACAGTGCGTCGTGTATTCAAACGGGTCTCCGTCATACAGGGCCAGATCCCCATCTTTCCCTTTTTTCAGCGACCCCACCTTTTTGTCGATGCCCAGGATCCGCGCCGGTTCGATGGTGATGGCGGCCAGCGCATCTTCAAACCCCAGCCCGTGGGCTGCGGCCACACCGGCCTCCAGCAGGACGACCCGCACCTTGGGCACATAGGCTTCGTACCCACTTTGAATGCCAAAGGCGATGCCGGCCTCCTTGAGCAACGCCGCCGCTTCCATGCTCGCGTTTTCGGTCTCGGCAAAGGAGCGCATCATCGTGGGGTGGATCAGCACCGGCACCTCGGCGGCCTTGATCATCGGCAAAATCTGATGGGCCTCGCTGGCGCCATCGAGCCACAGGCGCAGGTCAAATTCTTCGGCCAACCGCATGGCGTTGACCATGTCGCGGGCCCGGTGGGCGGTGACCATCAGGGCCAGGTCGCCGTCCAATACCTGGACCAGGGTCTCCAGATGCAGGTTGCGATCCGGCGCAGGGACTTCGTCGTCTTTTTCGGCGCGCCGTTGTTTGTCGCGGTACTCCTGGGCCTTGATCAGTTCCTGCCGCAGCAACGAAACGGTCTTGGCCCGGGTTGTAAAAAGCGTGTTGTTGCCGAAGATGGCCGACGGCGGCGTCAGCGTGACGGCCAGGGCCGTGGCTTCCTGCACCGTGGCGTCGGCGACGGTGGTGCCGCGGGTTTTGACGATCATGGTCTGGCCCGAGATTGGCGCTCCATCGGAGTGGCCCGTATGCACGGTGGTCACGCCGAACGAGCGCACCCAGGCCACAAGAGGCTCCTGGGGGTTATACGCATCCACGGCCCGCAACTCCGGCTGGATGGGCGCCGAGCGTTCGATGTGGTCCTGGTCGTGGGGCACGTTCAGGATGCCTGTCAGGCCAACGGTGCTGTGCACATCAACCAGCCCCGGGGTGACGACGGCGGCATCCAAAATTTCATATCCGTCGGGGATGCGCCCCTTGTTTGCGGGGCCCACGGCTTTGATCTTGCCGTCGGTGATCACCACTACACCGTCGGTGATGGGCTCGCCATCCATGGTGTACACGATGCCGCCGCGCACGGCAATCTGGGCCTGGGCTGAAGCGGCGAGCATGATGAACAGCGCGAGTGGAATCAGCTTCCTCATGACTCACCTCCGTTTTCGTAACAGCACAGGAATGGCTCCATGTCTTTGGCCGCACCCTGGCCGCCTTCGGCATGCAGGCGGTCAGCCGGATCGGCGTAGTCAAAGACCTGCTGGCCTTCGACCCAGGTCTGATGCACCCGTGTGTAGATACTCAACGGGTCGCCGTCCAGGATGATGAAGTCGGCGTCCTTGCCTTTGCTCAGGCTGCCGACCTGGTCGTCCAGGCCCAGCATGATGGCGCCATTGAGGGTGACGGATTTCAGGGCCGTGTCCCGGTCCAGGCCACCGCGCACGCCCATGGCTGCCGAACGCAAAAACAGGCGGCTGTCGGTGATCCAGTCGTCGGTGTGGTAGGCGACCAGAGCCCCGGCGGCCGCCAGAGTGGCGCCGGTCTCGAAACGTAAGTCCACTGCTTCGAGTTTGCCGCCCGGGCTGTCGATGTTGATGATGCTGCAGCCGGCGCCGGAAGCGGCAATTTGATCGGCCACTTTCCAGCCTTCGCTCAAGTGGTGCAGGACCACTTCGAAGCCGAATTCTTCTTTCAGTCGTAAAACGGTCATGATGTCGTCGGCGCGGTGGGTGTGGTGGTGCACCACGCGCTGGCCGGCCATGACTTCGACCAGGGTTTCGAGGTCCAGGTCGCGCGGGGGCATTTTGGATGCGTCGCCATCAGCGGCTTCGATTTTGGCCCCATACTCGCGGGCGGCGATGAATTTTTCCCGCACCAGATAGGCCGCCTTGGCCCGGGTGCCGGGAAATGGGGCTTTGCGCTGGCTGTTGGTGCCGTTGGCCATTTTTAATCCGCCCAACAGGCGCCGGCCACCGCGGCCGTCGTCCACCGAGTAGGCCAGGTCCAGGGGTTCAAAAATTTCAGTGCCCGGTCCAGTGCGGCGCATCTTGAGGTAGATGGTTTGTCCGCTGCTTAAAAAGCCACTGCCCGGCATCACATTCAGGGTGGTGAGTCCGCCGGCTACGGCGCGGCGGTATCCGGCGTCAAAAACGTTCAAGCCATCGCTGATGCGCACGCCCGGTTGGATGGGCCCACTGTTGTCCGCGGCCCGGAAGCCGCCGATGTGGCTGTGGGTGTCGACAAGGCCCGGCATGATGAAGCGACCGGCGACATCAATTACCGTGGCGCCACCGGGTACTTTC
>DAOVTU010000161.1 GCA_030632925.1 Candidatus Krumholzibacteriia bacterium
AGGGTTGGTCCCGCAAGCTGGGCGCCATCGATTGCGGCGTCACCACCTTGCAACCCCACCACCTGTACACCATCAAGGGCCGCGGCGAAAAATACGGCCAGACGGTCGAATTGAAGCACCGCTACGCCATCGCTTTTTCGGTGGAAATGGACCACGCCAATCTGGGCACGGCGCCTGAAGGTACGACCGTGATGGAATCGGCCCAGCAACATTTAGCCGCCGCTGCAGTGGCGGTGCAGTTGGCGGCTTTTATTCGCGGACTGGGCTGGCCCGCCGAAGCCCACATCGATGGCAATTATAAGGTGGTGTGCCCGCTGGTGGCCAAGGACGCCGGCCTGGGCGAAATCGGCCGGATGGGCCTCTTGATGACCCCGAACCAGGGCCCGCGAGTACGACTGGGTGTCGTGACAACGGACCTGCCGCTATTGACCGACACCGGCACCTTCGACGCGGCGGTGCTGCACTTCTGCTCCATCTGCCGCAAGTGCGCCGACATCTGTCCCGTGGATGCGATCAGCAATGATGAGCGGGGCGAGATCGATGGCGCCCAACGCTGGCGCATCGAATCCGAAACCTGTTTCAGCTATTGGTGCGCTGTGGGAACGGATTGCGGCCAGTGCGTGCGGGTGTGTCCGTATTCCCATCCGGACAATGCGTTGCACAATCTGGTGCGGGCGGGGTTGCGGCGGTCGGGGCTGTTCAGGCAGGTGGCTTTGAAGCTGGATGATCTGCTCTACGGGCGACGTCCGGTACCCCTGGCCAAGGCGGCCTGGTTGCCGGACAGAAAACGCGGCTGACAACTCGTCCGAACTGTCAGTTCGTCCCTTGAATATTGTCATCGTACGACTTTTCGAACTCGTGCTTGTGAGCCCCTTCTTCGGCGGCCAGCCGCAGCAGGACTTCTTTGACCTCCGGCAGATCACACGCCGCCGCCAAATCCAGGTATAGCTTTTCGGCCCGGGCTTCGCTCTTCATCGCCGCGATCATCAGGTCCTGCTGGTCCGCTTCGGGGTCCAGAAAGAAACTGCGCAAATAGTCACTGACCTTCAGGTCCACAACCCGGTCCGTGGCCACGCCCGAGGGCAGGCCCGCCTTCAGTTTCTCCAGCATGTCCTTGTGCCGGTCCTCTTCCTCCGCCATCTCGGCACACATCTTTTTCACGCCCGGATGCGTAGCCTTGGCCGCAAACTCGCGGTAAAAATTGGCCGCTTTGCGCTCCTGCCCAATGGCAAAATCGATGGCTTCATCGATGGATTTGAAATTCTGCTGTACCGGTTCGCCTTCACGCACCATGTCGCTATCCCTCTTCTGTTTTACTGCCTACCCCAAGGTAGTTGATGATACCGTCCACCGCTGTCAGGCCATCGGCCATGGCGCTGACCGCATCGGCGGTATCGTTGACCAGGTCGCCGCCGGCAAATACGCCCGCCGCTGCGGTCATGCCGTTCTCGTCGCAGGTGATACCACCCCAGCTGTTGGTGATCTTCTCGGCCACGTCTGTCGGCAACCAGCGCAAGTCAGGCTTTTGTCCAATGGCCACGATGACCTTGTCGACGGCCAAGTGGTTCTCGACGCCTTCGACCAGCTTGGGCCGCGGCCGGCCGCCACCTTCGCTGACCATCTCGGCCGGTCCCCAGATGAAGTCCAACTTGCCTTCGGGCAACTGCTCCACCCGCAGCGGGATGTTCTGGGTGATCAAGTGCACACCTTCGGACTCGCTGTCCTCGATCTCCTCGTGGTCGGCCGGCATGTCTTCCATCCGGCGCCGGTAGGCGATGGTCACGTCGGCACCCAGGCGCCGACTGATGCGCGCGGCATCTATAGCCACGTTGCCGCCACCGACCACCACCACTTTTTCGCCCACCTCGACGGTCTTGCCGAGGTGGTGATCAATGAGCATCTCGATGGCTGGCATCACGCCCGGCAGGTCTTCGCCCTCGGCCCGCAGGCTCGAAGGCTTCAACAGGCCCGTGCCCACATAGATGGCGTCGTAGTCCTGCTGCATCTGCTTGAACTCGTCGGCTTCGACCTTGTGGTTCGTCTTGATCTCCACGCCCCAGTCGGTCATCAATTTGACCTGTTTTTCCAATGAAGGCAGCGGGAAGCGGTACTTCGGAATGCCAAAGAACGTGGCGCCACCCACCTGGGGCAGAGCCTCAAACACCGTCACCTTGAAGCCACGGATAGCCAGATAGAAGGCCGTCGTCAAACCGCCGGGCCCACCACCGATCACGGCCACGGATTTGCCGACGCCGATCTGGGGTTGGTCGTGGCTCAGCACCGCACTCAGGTCACTGAATTGCTCAGTGGCGAAGCGCTTCAACCAGCGGATGGCCAAGGGATCGCCATTGACCCCAATAGAGCATACGTCCTCGCAGTGGCGAGTGCACACCTTGCCGCACATCTCAGGCAGCGCGTTGTTGTCGTAGATCTGGTTGACGGCCACGTCGTACTGGCCGTCGCGAATAGCCGCAATGTACTCGGGGATATGCATATGCACGGGACATGCCGCCACGCATAGCCCACATTCCACACAGCGGGCAGCCTCGGCGCGGGCCTCTTTTTCGCTGTAGCCCAGAACCACTTCGGCCCAGGTTTTCACGCGATCTTCCTCGGGCATCATCATCGGCATGGGCACCCGATCGGGGTCCACCAGATTGAAGCCCTCCTCCTTGCGCCAACCCTTGCTATCGTCGTCCCATTCCTTCTTGTCCACGCCCGGAATGTAGCGAAAAACGTCCGGGTCGCGATCGATCCAGATGTAGTTGTTGCTCATGCCCAGGGAACCACTCGGGCACACGTCCACGCAGAGGGCGCACCAGCAACAACGTCCGTAATCAACCAGGGGCCTGAGCCCGCTGTCACCTTTGGTCGCATCGTCAACGGGCATCATATCGATGGCTCCGTTCTGACAGATGTCACCACAAGTGCCACAGCCAATGCACTGCTTGGTATCATTGATGTGCCAACCACGATAGCGGTCGGCCCCTGGTCGAAACGTATCGGCCTCGGGCACCGTGAACGGTTTTTGCACCGCACGGGCCCAGGCTGAAAACGGAGCGATGACGTTCTTGAGACTCATGTGCCTTACCTCTCGATTTCCGGGGGGCAGGTCTGCAACGAGACCATGGTCGCCGACAGGTCGGCAATGTTCATCCCCGGCAGCATGCGCTCCAGGATCGTGACCGCGTTGGTGTAACTGGGCCCGCGCAGGTGCACGCGGCGAATTTTGTCGCTGCCGTCGGTGACCATGACAAAGCCCATCTCACCACGGCTGGATTCGGCGCGGGTGTAGGTCATTCCGGCCGGGATGGTCCAGGTCAGCATATTGGGCAGTTTCGCGCAGTAGGCACCCTCATGGGGCATCATCTGCAGGATCTGACGGATGATGTGGATGCTCTGGCTGATCTCGTCCCGGCGCACCTTGGTGCGGGCGTAGATGTCGCTGCCCTCGGCGGTGCAGATGTCAAAATCCAGTTCGGGATACTTCAGGTACGGGTAGTCCCGGCGCACATCACTGGCCACGCCCATGGCGCGCAGGGTCGGGCCGGTGATGCCGATTTCGTCGGCCCACTCGGTCGGCACCACGCTGACGCCCTTGGTGCGCGCCTGGAAAACCGCCGAATTCAGGATCAAATCATCCAGGTAGGGCAGGCGCTCTTCGATCAGGTCGAGAGTCGCTTCGAGGCGTTGGGCAAAGCCCTTGGTCAGGTCACGCCGCACGCCGCCGTAGGCGATGTACATGTGGTACACGCGACCGCCGGTCAGCTCCTCGAAGCTGTCGAGCAGGAAATCGCGCAGGGTGTAGGTCCAGTTGGGGGCCGTGCCCATGCCCATGGTGCCGACCTGGCCACCGAGCACCATCAACGTCACTTGTAAACGGGACATTTCCATAATCAGAGTGCGCAGCCACTGGGCTTTTTCGGGCACTTCCTTGTCCAGGCCCGACAGCTCTTCCAGCGAAGAGGCCAGCAGGTACTCGGTGGTGTCCGGCTCAGCCACGCACATCCGGCAGACGATGGGGAAGCTCTGAATGAACTTGCGCCGCTCCATCAGTTTCTCGAAGCCGCGGTGCAGGTAGCCCACGTGGGTGATGCCGCGCTTGATCGAGTCGCCTTCCATCCACAGCTGCACCGACATGTTGCCGGTGATGCCCGGATGCTGGGGACCGAACCACAGCTGCACTTCCTTGGGATCAACGGTGGTGCCCGCGTTGGGCGTCTCGCTGATCAGATCGAAGCCCGGCTGGGTGTTGTAGTCAAAGACGCTCATTTGAGGTACCCCTTCTCGCCGAACTTGCGGCCCACGTAGATGCGGGAATCATGGTGTTCGCGACCCGGTCGTTCCGGATGGGTGCGGTTGCAGTACTCCACGGTGTCGAAGTCGCGGCGCATGGGTGGCATGTCCTGCCAGCCTTCGAGAATGAAGGGCACGCCTTGCCGGGGACTGCCCGGGAAGTGGATGCCGAACATCTCGTGCAATTCCTGTTCGTAGGTCTCCGCCTGCAGCCAGAGGTTGAATACGCTTTCGGCCTCGGCCTTTTCCCGGTTCACCCGGATGCACACCATCAGGCTGATGCACAGCGAGGGGGCCGTTATCAGGTACACGAGTTCGAATTCGTCTTCTTCCAGCCAGTCGATGGCCGTCAGGTGGGTCAGCTGCACGAAAGGCGTTTCGGTGCGCAGCCAGCTCAACAGCGGGATGATATCGGTCTGTGGCACGTTCAGTCGGATCAGGTCCGGCTTCTGCACGTGCACGGGGAAGTTGCCGAAACGGTCGTGGATTCGGCTGACGATTTCGGCCCCCGGGTTGCCGTTTTCGTCCAGATTGCTGTGGTTGAAATCGAACATGGCTCCCTACCAGCTGTAGTTGGGCAGATCCCAATCAGTGATGACTTTTTTCTGGTTATCGCGGTACCACTCGAGGTTTTCGAGGTAGTGGTGCCAGCCGTTGGCTTCGCCTTTTTTGATGTCCTGCATCAGGTAGTCGAAGCCGGCGATCAACGCTTCAGGGCGCGGCATGCAGCCGGTGATATACACATCGACAGGCATGTACAGATCCAGCACCTTGATGGTGTTGTAGGAATCCCAGTACATGCCGCCGTTGATGGTGCACGAGCCGAGGGCCACAACCCACTTGGGGTTGGGCATCTGCTCGTAGCTGCGAATCACCCGTTTGAGGGTCTTGGTCGACAGGTAGCCCGAGATGATGAAGACGTTGGCCTGCCGCGGCGAAGGCGCGCCGCTGATGCCGAAGCGCGACATGTCAAAGCGACTGGTCGACAACGGGCGCAGCTCGATGGCGCCGCAACCGGTGCCGAAGGCCAAAACGTTCAGGCTGCTGGCCCGGAACCAGTTTTTGATGGTGGCCACGGCCTCCTGCAGCTTCGGCGCCGCCGGCACATCGCCCGCACCAAGGAAGCACCGGTCGTCGGTCGGCGCATGGGGCTTGCTGCCCTTGGGCGCCATGGTCGTCGGCAGGGTCGTCAGATCCCAGGGCCGGTCCGGATCGAATTTTCTCATGTTATGACCTCACCAGCTGCGCGAACAGCACACCAGCCACACCGATGACGGTGGGCCAGCGCAGGAAAAACCGGACCGATTGCTCGGTGCGGAAGCGGGGGAAAACCGCACCGACGAACACGGACCAGAAGTAGATGACGATGACCTTCACCAGGGCTTCGAGCACACTGTGCGCCCCACCCAGGAAGAGGTTCATGAAGAGCACCATTTTACCGATGGCCAGGGCACTGCGCCCGATCATCATCAGCGAAAAGTAAGTGTTCTGGTATTCGGTGGCGGGGCCAACCGGGATTTCCGTCGGCGCGCCCACGATGTTGAAGGGCGCGTACATGTTCATGCCCAGCAGGGCGATGAAAGCCGCCGCGGTGGCAAACGGATTGCTGAAGAAGTTCCACTGCAGCACGCCACCCTGCTGACCGGCCACGATGGCGTTGATGTCGAAACTGCCCGCCGCTGTGGCCAAAGCGATGATCGACAGAATGAACGGCACTTCGAAGGCCGTCATCTGGCTCAGGCCCCGACTGACGCCGATAGGACTGTGCGGATGACCACCCTCTCCCGCGCCCAGAGCCATGCCCAGGGAGCCGAAGAACATGAAATACATCACCAGCAGCAGGTCGCCCATCTCGCTGAACCCCGCCAGGCGTGGATCGCCAATGACGATGGGCACGAGCACGAAGACCCCGATGCCACCGACCGAGCGGAAGACCGGCCCCAGCCAGTGCATGTAGCCGTGCATGATGGAGTTGCGCTGGAACAGCAGCTTGCCCATGTCGATGTACGGCTGCCACAGCGGCGGTCCGAAGCGGCCCTGGATGCGGGCCATCACCTTGCGGATGATGCCGTTGATCACGAACCCGTAGTTGATGCCCACGAAGAGGCTCAACGCGGTCCAGCCAATTTTGGGTAACAGTTCCATGCTTTACCTTCCGAGGCCCAACAGGGCGAACACGACAATCAGCAGCACCGGATACATGACGTAGGTCTGTCCGTTGCCCGAGTAGATCTTGCGCAGCGCGTCGACCACGCCGGCGGTGTTTTCGGTGAACGAGCGCCAGAAATCCGTAGCCCGCGGCTTCAGCAGGGGCGCAAAGGCCCGGGCGTACGGCTGGGCAAAATTCGAGGCGAAGTGGATCTCTTCAGGCGGAGGCGGAATCTCGCCGGCAAAGCCGATGTCCAACTGCCCCACCTTGCGAGTC
>DAOVTU010000300.1 GCA_030632925.1 Candidatus Krumholzibacteriia bacterium
ATCGGTCCGGCCCTGGCGCAGGTGGATGAGGAATTCCGCCGCATCACCGATGGGGACAGCCCGCTGACCATCGACATCTGTGACCACATCCGGCAGGGCAAAAGCAAACGCTTTCGGCCGAGGCTGCTGTTGTTGGCCGCACAGAACGACGACAACGCCGATTTTGCACCTGGGGCGATCACTGCGGCGGCCAGTGTCGAATTGGTTCACACCGCCACTCTGGTGCACGATGATTTTATTGACGAGGCCGTCACCCGTCGGGGACTGCCTTCGGTCAATGTGAAGTACGGTTCGAGTGCGGCCCTGATCATGGGGGATTACCTGTACAGCAAGGCTCTGCACAACCTGTGTGTGGCGGGCCTGAACCGGGCTGTGGAACTGCTCTCGCGCACCACGGTGTTGATGAGCGAAGCGGAAATGCTGCAGCTGGAGCACAGGTACGACATGGAGATCAGCGAGGATCGCTACTTGCAGATCATCTACCAAAAGACGGCTTCGCTCATTGAGAACAGCTGCCGCATCGGGGCTTCGTTCAACGAACGCCTGTCCGATCACGAAGATGCGTTTGGGGAGTTCGGGACCAAAACAGGTCTGGTATTTCAGATCACCGACGACATTTTCGACTATCTTGGCGACGAACGACGGCTGGGCAAGCCCACGGGCCAGGATTGGGAAGAAGGCCGGATCACTTTGCCGTTGATTGCTGCCTGGCGCAACGCCGATGAGGCGACCCGGGCGCGCATCGGTGAACTGGCCGACCAGCGAGACTCCAAGGCCCGGGCCGCATGCTGGGCCGAGGTGAAAAAGTTTGTCACCGATTTCGGTGGCGTGGACTACGCCTTCGCCCAGGCTCGCCAGTACGGCGAAGAAGCCAAGAGTGCCCTGGGCCCGGTGGCCTCGGGGCCGCAAAAGGATCTGCTGGCCGTGGCCGTGGAATACGTCATCAATCGCCTGAACTGAAGCGGAAAAGACCATGTCGGAAAATACATCGGAAAACACGTCTGAAAACCCGGAAGAAAACCCGGAAGAAAACGGGACCGCGCAGCCTGAAAAGCCACAGTTCGTCATACCTGACGACTCGTCGGCCTTTGCGCTGTGCGAGCGCGCGGCCTGGCACCTGCTGGAGAAGAAGGGTATTGACCTGATGGTCATGGACCTGCGTGGGCGCTCGGACGTGTGCGACTTCTATGTGCTGTGCTCAGCCAGCAGTGCCACCCACGTGGGAGCCCTGGCCAAACATGCCCACAACATGATGGTCGCTGCCGGCCAGAAGCCCAAGGGCCTCGAAGGCATGACCGACGGCCGCTGGGCCCTGCTCGATTTCTTCGATGTGGTGATCCATGTCTTCAAGGCCGATGCGCGGGAGTACTTCAACCTCGAGCGACTGTGGGGCGATGCTCCGCAACTGGAAATGGACCCCGAATATTTCGAGGACTCTGCCGTGATCGCACGTCATCCGGACCTGAATTTCTCCACTGCCGCGGGCTCCGACGGCAACGCCTAGGAATATAGAATCATGATGCTTGAGGATCTGCTCCGGAAGGGCCTGTTTGCCGCCCTGGAAGTTTACGGTGTTTTCGAAGAAGACATCAACATCGACCTGGAAAAGCCCCGGGATCGCAGCCATGGAGATTTGAGCACCAATGTGGCGCTCATGCTCGGCGGCCGGTTGAAACGCAAACCCCGCGAGCTGGCCGGCGAGATTGCGGCCAACGTTTCTTTCTCCCGTGACGTGATCGAATCGGTGGAAATCGCCGGGCCGGGATTCATCAACTTCCGCGTTGCCCGCGACTACCAGGTCAAAATGCTGCTGGACGTGATCACGCCCGGTGGAGCCCTGGAAGACATCAAGACCGGCGGTGGCAAGCGCATCAACGTCGAGTTCATCAGCGCCAATCCGACCGGTCCGTTGAACGTGGTCAGCGCCCGGGCCGGTGCCTTCGGCATGACGTTGGTCAAGCTGCTCGATGCCATCGGCTACGACGCCCATGCCGAGTACTACGTGAACGACGCCGGACGGCAGGTGACACTGTTGGGCCAGTCCCTGCGGGCCCATTACCTGCAATTGGTGGGCGACGAAATCGAGTTCCCTGAAAACGGTTACAAAGGTCGTTATCTGGAAATCATGGCCGGCGAGTTGCTTGAGCAGGACACCGAAGCGGTGCAGGCGGCGGCCATGGCCTTTAACGACGAAAGCTTCCAGCGCATCACCGCGCCCGAAGGCAACGCCGCCGATTGGCGCCAACTGCCGGAAGACCAGTCGGTGCGCTTCTTTGCCAAATACGCCCTGATGAAAATTTTGAGCTGGCAGCGGGAAACCTGCCGGCGGTTTGGCCTGCGTTTCGAGACCTGGTACTTCGAGTCTGAATTGCATGAAAGCAAGCGGGTCGAACGGGCGCTGGAAAAATTGAAGAAGATGGACGTGACCTTCGAGGAAGATGACGCCATCTGGTTCCGGTCCACCGATTTTGGGGACGAAAAAGATCGCGTGTTGGTGCGTTCGGACGGCATGTCGACCTACTTCCTGGCCGACATCGCCTACCACTACCACAAGTATCAGCGCGGCTTCGAGCGCGCCATCGACTTCTGGGGTCCGGACCATCACGGCTACATTCCGCGCATGACCGGGGCCATGAAGGCTCTCGGTTGCGGCGACGACTGGCTGGAGGTGCAAATCCTGCAGCAGGTGACGTTCATGGAGAGCGGCCGCAATATTCAGATGTCCAAGCGCAAGGGTCAGTTCGTGACCATGGACTCGCTCATCGACGAGGTGGGCGCCGATGTGGCCAAGTACATCTTCCTGACGCGCAAGCCCAACAGTCATCTGGATTTTGATCTGGATCTGGCCCGGGAGCAGTCCGACGCCAACCCGGTCATGAAGGTCAAGTATGCCCACGCGCGCATTTGCAGCTTGTTGGAGAAGGCCGCCGGCCTCGGTGTGGTGGTGGGTGAGTCGACAGCTGATAGCCTGGCCCATCTCGAGGACGAGGCGGAGTGGAATCTGGTGCGCGAACTGATCAGGTTGCCCCAAGTGATTGTATCGGCGGCCCGGGCTCGCGAGCCCCACCGCTTGACCGGATATGCGGACGAAGTGGCGGGACTGTACAATCAGTTCTGGCACCATTGTCGGGGAATTTTGGAGAAACCTGCCGAGCGCCGCGAGGCGCAGTTGCAGTTGAGTTTGGCGACGCGCCAGATCTTGCGCCTCGTCTTGGACATGTTGGGCGTCGATGCGCCCGAGAGTATGGAAAAGAGGGACTAGATGTCGATTCTGGTGGTGGGTTCGGTGGCTTACGACACCGTGGAGACTCCGCGCGAAAAGCGTGAAAAACAACTCGGCGGCAGCGCCAGTTACTTTGCGATTGCAGCCCTCGGCCGCGGCGCGGTGCGTTGTGTGGGCGTTGTGGGCGACGACTTCCAGCAGGAAGATCTGGACCTGTTGGCCGGGCGCGGCGCCGATGTCTCGGGCATCTCGCGCGTACCAGGGCAAAGTTTTCACTGGTCGGGTCGTTACCACGACGACATGATCGAGCGCGATACCCTGGCCACCGAGTTGGGTGTTTTTGCCGACTTCCAGCCAGAAATTCCTACTGCCTGGCGCGATTCGGACTACCTGTTTCTGGCCAACATCCATCCGGCCCTGCAGTCCCATGTGCTGGACCAGATGAACAGCCCCAAGCTGGTGGCCCTCGATACGATGAACCTGTGGATCGAAAACACCCCCGAAGACCTCGCGGCGATCCTCAAGCGGGTCGATGTGCTGCTGGTCAACGACGGTGAAGCGCGGCAGTTGACCGGCAAGCGCAGCCTGTCCCATGCCGCCGCCGCCATCCGGGAAATGGGACCCAGCCGGGTGATCGTCAAGAAGGGCGAGCACGGCGCGGTCTACTTTGGTCAGGACGGTGTCTTGTCGGTACCGGCGATCATCCTGGACGACGTGATTGACCCGACCGGCGCGGGCGATTGTTTTGCCGGCGGCTTCATGGGCAGCCTCAGCGAGGCGGGCGCTACCCGCGACAGTGGCGACGACGTGTTCCGTCAGGCCATGGTCGACGGCACGGTCACCGCGAGCTTCTGTCCCGAAGGGTTCAACGTGGAGGGGTTGCTGAAAATCGACGACGCAGCCTACGCCGCGCGCATGGCCACCCTGCGGGGCATGATGGTGCCCTAGGGCTTGTTCCTGAGCGTGATTTGAGAGACCCGCCCTTTCCGGGAGCGGGTCTTTTTCATCAAAATACCCTGATTTTTCATCAGTTCCGAGATGCGTCTTGTGGGAAGAATTGCCGTGTGGTAAGATCCTCGTTCGCCCATCTCAAGCCAAACACAGCGATTATTAAGGGAGCACATTTTGGAGTGGGACCCCAACGAGCGGGATGCCTCTGGGCGTGACAACTCAAACGGGCAGGACACCTCTGAGCGGGACAACTGGGTCTCCGATGCTCAGCGTTGGATTTGCCAGATCAACGGTATTCTGCAGTGCAAAATCGATCTCGACGACACCGGCGAGATCACCGGCGTGCACGTGGTGGCCGGCATGGAGCGTGACCCCCGCCACGTCGTGCGCGATGTGGAGGGACTCCTGAAAGCCCGCCTGGATGTGGACGTGTATTACAAGAAAATCGGCGTGGTGCAGGTGCTGGACAATGGCCCCATTGGTGAAGAAGCAGCTTCCGCTGGAGGCACTGCTGGAAAACCCGCGGCGCCGAAGCGGCCTCAGGTCAAACCCCGCTCAGCAATACCCGGCTCCACGGTGACTTTTCATCCGCCCGTGAATGAACAGGATGACCTGTTGGAGACACCCGAACCCGTAGCAAAGCCTGCTTTACCTTTAGGTTCGTCCGATCCGTCTCCTGATATCTCCAAACCGACGCCGGCCATCCTGGTGGTCGAAGACATGGGTG
>DAOVTU010000328.1 GCA_030632925.1 Candidatus Krumholzibacteriia bacterium
CAAGACTGTCACGCCCGAGCCACGCACGGGAAACCCCATGCCCCGCCTGGCCGAAACCGCATGTGGCGCCATCAACAGCATTGGCCTGGAAAACGTGGGCTTCGAACGCTTTTGTACCGAGACACTGCCGGAGCTCGAGAAACGCGGGGTGCCCACGGTGGTCAGCGTGGCGGCCACTCGCCCCGAAGAATTTGGCACCATGTGCGCGCGCCTGCACGAAGTGGCCCAGGGCTTTGAGCATTGGCACGGCGTGGAAATCAATCTCAGTTGCCCCAACGTGGCTGAAGGTGGCCATGATTTTGGTGCCGACCCTCCCACGGTGGCAGATTGCGTGGCGGCCGCCCGCAGCCAGTTGCCCGACCGCGCCCTGCTGGCCAAACTCACGCCCAACGTGGCGAGTATTTCCGCCCTTGCAGCTGGTGCGGCCTCGGCCGGCGTCGATGCCGTCAGCGCCATCAACACGGTCATCGGTTTGGAAGTTGATCTGCAAACCGGACGGCCGGTATTGCCCCGCCGCTTCGGTGGCTATTCAGGCCCGGCGGTGCTGCCCATCGCCCTGGCCAAGGTTGATGAAATTGTGCAGAAGGCAGGCGTGCCGGTAGTGGGCGTGGGGGGCATCGCCACGGCCGAAGATGCGCTGAAATTTTTCGCCTTGGGCGCCGTGGCCATCCAGGTGGGCACCGCCCAGATGCGCGATCCGTTTGCCGCCGCAGGCGTGGCGCGGGGGCTGAGTATCGCTTGAAAACCGGACGTAACAACTCCGAATAATCGTTAACAAACCCTCCCGGATATGTTACACTCTACACAAGTGGTTGCTATATATGATATATCGCAGATCCATTGATGTTCTCGCCCCGGGGACTGTGCCAGAATTACAGCGCAATCTTATATGAGCCCATTGGATATTTTGATACCAAAAGGGCCAGATCCCGTCGTTTAGAAACTGATTTTATGTAGGGGGCGACATGAAACCCTTCATATCCATTTCGATTTTTCTGATATTGACGGCCTGTCACGCTGGACTGTGGGTTGAGAACGCTTCTGCGGCGGCCAACAAACCACCGCGCATTTTGACAGGCGTTCCTGCCTTCGGCAAACAGGTATTGGCCAACAATGTGGACCAGACCCACGCCGTGGTTGTAGCGGACCTCAATGGTGACAACCATTTCGATGTTGTTGCGACCGACTATGTCACCGGCACCGTCCGCTGGTTCGAAAACGACGGCCTGCAAAATTTCCTCTCCCATGATCTGGATTCCAACCTGCCTGGCGCCTATCCGGCCGCCGTGGCTGACCTCGACGGTGATGGTGACGTGGATGTGCTGGCGTGCGGTTACCTGGCCAACACGGTGGTCTGGTACGAGAACGACAATGCGGGCAACTTCCTGCGGCATGATGTGGATACCAGCGCGCCAGGCGCCCACTCGGTGGTCGGTGGGGACATGGATGGCGACGGAGATCTGGACCTGTTGGCAACCAACCAGGACGAGGGAGCGGTGCTGTGGTACGAAAACGACGGCACACTCGGGTTCACGCGGCATACGATCGATGGCGGTGCGCTCAAAGCCAAGCGGGCCGAGTTTGGCGACCTTGATGGCGACGGAGACCAGGATGTCATCGCCTGCAGTTTCGAGTTGGATGAAGTGGCGTGGTACGAAAATGATGGTGCCGAAACCTTTGTAAAGCATGTCATCACAACTGCGGCCCGTGGGGCCTACTATGTCGCAATCGCTGATATGGACAGTGATGGTGACCTGGATATTCTCAGCGCCAGCCAACTGGACCATACGGTTGCCTGGTATGAAAATGATGGCAGCGGAAATTTCGTGGCCCGGGATATCGACACCAACGCCGAAGGTGCCCGCACCGTGCAGGCGGTTGATATGAACGGCGACGGCAAGATGGACGTCCTGGCGGCCAGTGTTGGTGACAATACTGTCGGTTGGTATCAGCATGATGGCAACGGCACCTTCACTCCGCATGCCGTGGATTTGAACGCACCGGGGGCCTACGGCATTTACGGTGTCGACATGAACGGCGACCACTACCCGGATGTGCTGTCGGCCAGCCGGGACAATGACGCGGTTGTCCTGCACATCCAGTACCGTAAACATCAGGCTGTCCTGACGCAGATGGGCGGCACCCTGCCCATCAGTGCGAATTTGCTGCATACAACTGACGAAAACGACTCTCCAGCCCGGATCACCTATACCCTCACGGCCGGTCCGTCTGCCGGAGCGATCATGGTCGGTGGGGCGCCAATAATCGCCGGCGACTCTTTCACCCAACAGGACATCAATGCCGACCGCGTTGAATATGTGCACGATGGCTCGCCGGCTGTGGCAGATGAATTCGAGTTCACCGTCGCCGACTCCGGCCAGGATAATATCGCGCCTGCGCAGGGAAAGTTTTCCATCCACCTCGGTGACCCGCTCAGGGCTCACTGGCCACTGGACGAACCCACCGGCAGCATCGCCGCGGATATCATCGGCACCAACGATGGCTTTTTGTCATCAGGTCCCATCTGGCAAAGCGACGGCGGAATCAGCGGTGGGGCCCTTTGGTTTGACGGCGTTGATGACCGCGTGGAAATTGAATCCTCCGAAATGGCCGATGGACCGGGAATGACTTTGGCCATGTGGATTCGACCCGAGACCATTGGCAGCGACGGGCGCCTGATTTCCATGGCCACCGGCGTGGGGGAACAGGACCACCTCTGCATGGTGAGCACCTATGCCGGCAACCAACTGCGGTTGCGGCTGCGCACCCGGGGAGTGACCTCGACTCTGATTACGCCGTATTCGGCGTTGGAGCTGAACCAGTGGACTCACGTGGTTTGCACTTATGATAAGCGCGAAATGCGCATCTACGCCGATGGTGTTCTCCTGGCGGCCTTGCCCAAAGACGGCGCCATTGACTACGACCCCGCCGTCGGTGGGGCGCTGGGCAATCAACCGGTGGGCGCGGGGAACAATCCGTTCGCCGGTTTGATCGATGAAGTGCGCATTTATAATCGCGCCCTGTTGCCAGCGGAAATCGTGGACCTGCTGACGGCGGGAGCGGTGTCCGGTGTTGGTGAAAATGACGAAGGCAGGGATCTGCCCCGTGAATTTCGGCTGCTGGCCACCGTGCCCAATCCGTTCAACCCCCAAACCACGATTTCATTCGAACAGTTCACATCCGGCCTGATCAGGGTTTCGGTTTATGATGTGGATGGTTCGCTGGTCCGGGACCTGGCCCATGAATATCGGGAGATGGGGCGCCACGAGGTTGTCTGGGATGGCCGCGATGGTGGCGGGCGCCGGATGGCCAGTGGCACTTACGTCGTTCAGGTGGCGGCGGACAACGTGCTGCAGACCAGGAAGCTGATGATGATCAAGTAGGATGAGGCTGTAATGGTCAGGCGTCTGGAAGTCTGGAAGTCTGGAAGTCTGGCTGGCTGGGCGTTGACGCGACCAACCAATCGTGTTGAGATGCCAAGTGTGGAGGGCGCACGAATTTCATTTTGATTGTCAGGGGAGTGCGGGGAAATGTACAAGATCACGAACTTCGATACGTACCTCAAAGTCGACATCTCGAATATCACCTCGGCTGAGACCCTTGTTGAAGCGATACAGGCAGTTTTTTTCCGCCCTGATTATTTTCGGAGCAATGACATCTGGGAATTTGGCAACGAACTTGTGAATTTGAGATTTGAAGATTTGGATCATCTGACGGATCACATTTTGCAAATCTATCCCAAAAATGCGACCCGCACCAGAACAGCCCTCGTCACACCGCCGGGCTTGAATGAGGCCTTTGCTAAACTCTGGGCTGCCACGGCCCATCGCTTGCCCTATGAAGTGAAGCTGTTTACGGACTTCGAAGTGGCGGAATTATGGATCAATGAAGTTGCGTAAAAGTTGGTTAACTGGATTTAGTGCCGAGGTCGATCTTAGTGGAAATACTGGGGAAAATGCTGGTTGCGAAGAGGGTCCAGGTCGAACCTCTTTCTGACGTAAAGGTGATTGAGATACAGCAGCGTTGGCTTAGCAAATATTTGGGTAAGAACATCTCTAGCAACATACTTCAGTTTTTCTGGCAAGCCTTTGCAAACAATTCGGTACCCCACGTAGCAGGTGACATAGCGCGGAATGCTTATCGGGCGGCGTCCAGTTTGGAATTTCAAGTTATTTCGGCCTATACGGGCGGTCCCGGCTACATGTGCAGCAGTACTCAAATGCCAAGTCTGGAAGGCAAAAACGTTGACGCCATTGTTCTGCCTCTGGACTTGTCTTGGACAATGTTGTTTAACCATGAGGGGTATGGACCGTATTTTACAAAGCATGATTGGATTCTAAGTGGCATGGTGGAAAGTGGGCCGTAACCAGTTAACAACGCTTGCAGCCGACAATCGCTTTTGTCACGCAGCTTGCTGACGCAACCTGCGCGCCAAATCGGCGAAGCGCCAGCCACGCTTGCAGCTGAAGCCAACGTTAGCCGGACTTGAGGAAATGTGTATATCCGCTTCGTCACCCGCGAACAGGATGAAGGCTCTCGCTCGTTTGTTGGCGTGTTCACCGCTGCGTATGTGTTGCGCGATACAGCGGATCTCGAGCCACATGAGAGCGCGATCCTTGAGTCGAGTTTGGCGTGGCTC
>DAOVTU010000509.1 GCA_030632925.1 Candidatus Krumholzibacteriia bacterium
ACCCTACGATCAGACCGCCGTCGGCGATTTGCGTGACTTCGAACTCGAAGCGACCCAAACCGCTCCCTTGGTCACTCCACCGGAAGTCCACAACCCCTACCAACCCACCGTTACGCCGCCAACAAACAGCCCGGCGCGGCGGTCGGCCACCGACCCGGTGAATCATCCGGGATAGTAGGAAATTTCGTGAGCATCTGGCAAAAACTGTTTTCCGGTCCCAAAGCACCACCCGAATCGGCCCGCGACATGAGCCGCAATGCGTCCTGTTGGTGTGGGTCTGGGAAGAAATACAAGCAGTGTCATTTCGAGGCGGATCGAGCGCATTTTACGGCCAAACAGAACGAGTCCTGCAAAGGGCCTACCTGAAGCAGCTAGTTTCGGGGTTGGGTCCAACCCTCAGCAAATTCCACCACACGTGCTTCCTGCGCCTCGGTCTCCACTGATCCGGGGCGCAAACGCCTGATTTTGGCCAGAGCATCAGGCCCCGTCAGCCCCTGGCTCACCAGATAGGTGGCCAGCATGGTGCCAGAGCGGCCCTTGCCCGCCGTGCAATGCAAACCCAATGCCCGGCCCTTGAGACGGGCGTTTTCCACTTCGGCCAGGAAGATTTCGATCTGGGCCAGAGCCGGCGGCGTAAAATCCTCGACCGGCAGGTGCATGCCGGTGATCCCAAATTTCTTGAGGATTGCGGCCGGGATGGGTTCTTCCGTCAGCGAGACCAAAATCGTGATACCGGATTCCTGCAAATAGGCCAGATCCTGTTCCAGCGGGCGCTCGCGTCCGGGCCGGGCCATGGCGCACAGCAGGTCTTTTTCCACCCAGGAAAAACCCGGCACTTTGCCCAGCAATGGTTTTTCGGCTTTGATCTCTTCGGGAAATTCTCGCAGGTGGGCAGCGGCCGGTTCGGCCGTCAATAGAAGCAAGGTCATCAGGCCAAGGCACAACTTGTTCATGGAGAACCTTTCGGTCAGATACTACCGGCAGCCGACAACTCAGCCACATACTCGCCCATGGTCCGAAAGCCGCCTTCGGACAGCAATTTTTCCAATTTGCCCAGCACCGAATCCTGTCCACCCTGGCTGCGCAAACTGGTGGCGGCCGACTGTCCGGCCTGGGGTTTGAAGTCGTCCATTTCCCACGGATGAATGTACACGATGCAAGGCTGGTTCTGGCGTTTGGCCATGGCCCGCAGAAATTTGTAGGCCGGCCAGGGCAGCAGGCGCATGTAGCCGCCGCCCGAGAAGGGAATATTCTGCCCCAGGATGCGCCAGGTGGGCATGGGGATCACCGCCAGAGAATCCGCTGATTCGTTCAGGCGGTAGGCCTCGCGCGGCGAACCGGGTTGGCCATAGCGGGGATGCCGGACTGGAAAAATCGAGCAGTCGTACTGGAACCCCAACTCCTGCAGAATCTCCAGGTAGCTGTGCACCGGCGGCGTGATGCTGAAGCTGGGCGCGCGGTAGCCCGCCACGTTGTCCACCCCCGCGGCGGCCAGGGCGTTGAGCGCCTTCTGGCAGTCGACCCGAAATTCTTCCGCCGTGAGTTTGAAAACTTCCGGGTGCATATAACTGTGGCACCCGATTTCATGACCCCGCTCGACGATTTCGGTCACCACGTGCGGGTGGCGTTCGGCCGTCCAGCCCAGCACAAAGAAAGTGGCTTTCACGTTGTGCCGGTCCAGCAAATCCAGGCAGCGCCGCGTGCCTTTTTCGACCCGCGACTCTTCACTTCCCCACTGCGCTGGCGGCACGTGGTCCAGATAGTTGTGGCCGTGGAACCATTCTTCCACATCCACGGTCAGGATGTTGCCACTGAAGGGATTTCCGTTGGTGCCCATGACTACTCCTTCACCACCCGGGCCCGGATGGCGAACTGCAGGTAACGCATGTCCGACCAGCGGCCGAGGGTGAGCAGATTCATGAGTTTGAATTTCAACGACCCGGTCGGGTTGATGCCTTCAAGGCTGTCCACTTCAAAACCGCAGCCCTTGAACAACGCGATCATGCTCGAACGGGTAAAAAAGCGCAGGTGAGTGCGATCCAGAATGCCCTCGTCGGTGTACTCCCAACTGCCGTGCACCACCAGGTTCACCACGTTGGGAAAGTGGCGCACGTTGGGCACCGAAGAAACAATGTGGCCACCGGTGCGCAGCAAGGGGCGCAACTCGCGCAGCAATTGTTCAGGCTCGACCACGTGTTCGAGAATGTCGTTGAGGATGATGGCGTCGAAGCCGCCGGAAGGCAGGTCGCTCAGCACTGTACCGGCGTCGCCGACCAATACCCGGTCCAGCACTTCGGCCGCGCGTTCGGCAGCGACGGGATCCATCTCCACACCCCACACTTCCAACTGACGGCCCTGGCTTTGCCACTCTTTTTTCAGCCCGGCACCAAAGGCCCCCGCGCCACAACCGACATCCAGAATCACGGCGGCCTCGGACGGCACATGGCGCACCATCTCGCGGCGGGGACGGCCGTAGTATTCCGGAGCTTTTTCCGTGACGCTCATAAGATCTATTTGCTCTCTGCTGGTTTGGCGCCCCGCCGGGTCGCCTGCAAAAGTTTTTCCAGGCTGCCAACCTCGCCCACGACGATCAGGCGATCACCGGCCAGCAAGGGGTGCTCGGGATCCGGCATTTCGTTGTGCAGGCCTCCCAGACGGTCGCGGTGCTGAACCGCCAACACGGCAATATTAAAATTCGGCCGCAAGGCCAAGTCCTTGAGGTCGCGTCCGATCCAGCCCTCCGGCGGAGTGAACATCTGCACCTTGTACGACTCCGGCAATTCCACGCAATCGTGCATGCGGGCCTCGCCGGTGACCAGGTTGATGCCCATGTCCTGGTGATGCAGCACCTCGCGGTTGTAGATCTCGAAGATGGCCCTTCGCGTGATCAGCCCCGCCAGCACCGGATGGTCACGATTATACAGTACAGGCAAATCCGTCGTGTCGCGATGTCCGAGGTTGAGCAGACAGTCCTCCAGGTTGTCCTGGCGATAGACCGCATCCTTCACTTCGTGGCAAATATCGTCGGCGATCACGACCTCGCCCAGGTTCTCGTCATGCAGCATGTCTTTCACATCGTGAATGGAAATGCGGCCCACAAGCACCCCCTCGCCATCCACCACATAGTAGTGTTCTTCGCTGTGGGTCAGGAAGAGCTTGATCACCTCGCTGAGTTTGGCTTCGCGCAGGATGGAAGTTGGGTTGACCTCCATGATGTCCTCCACGTGAAAATCACGCAGGATAGCCGACTCGCGTCCGAACTCCGTCTGCTGGCCGCGCTGGGCGAACTTCAGGGTGAAGATCGTCTCTTTCATGATGCCGCGGTAAACCAGCGTGGCGCCGATGCTGGCCAACATGAGCGGCAGAATGACTGTGTACTGGCCTG
>DAOVTU010000169.1 GCA_030632925.1 Candidatus Krumholzibacteriia bacterium
TCCGGCTCCAGCCGCGACAGGCGGCCGTCGCAGCCGCCGCAGCAAAGAAGAAATGCTGGCCCGCGCCCTGGTGTCCGACATCAAGGTCTACAACCGCGAGCTCTATGATACGGCCAAAGCCGAAGGCAACCTCCTGGAAGCCCTGGGTGCCGAGATCAAGAAGAGCTGGGAACTGTACAAGGAAAAGGTCACTCCCGAGGTGGCCAACAGCACCGAGCATTTCCGTGACGCCTTGAACGAAATCCTGGCGGACGGCGAAAAGATCTTCTAGAAGATTTTGAATATTAAAAAAGGCCGTGGCTTTCGAGCCACGGCCTTTTTGTGTCTGCTGATCGGGATCAGTTGGTCAGGTTCAGCACTATTTCCACTTGTCCTGACTGATCTCCGAAAGAATGTCGTCGATCTGCTGGCGCACCCGCACGTTGTGGTCCGGCTCAAAGAGGGCCTGCTTGACCCGCCCCTGATCGTCCTTCTTCACGTAGCGCAATGACTGCAGATCTTCCATGGACATCAGGATGTCCTTGCTGACGCGCACCTCGACCGCCTGGCCGTCCTGGTTCTCGCTGGGGTTATGGAAGGGGTGCATGCCGTTGCCCCAGCCATGCACGACCATGGAGCACAGCAGGGCGCGGAAGGTGTTCTGGCCCTGGACCGTGTCGAGGTCGAAGTTGCCGCCGACCCGCTCGGTGACACTGTCGATCACGGCGCACAGTTTGGTGGCCATTTCACCCTCGACCTCCAGTTGGAGCAGTCGGGCGAACATGGTTTTGAGGATCTTGTCGGTATTGGTGGTGGTCATTTGGCCGCTCCTGATAAGGAATATTGCGGGTGAAAGGCGCTCAAACTCCCAGAAGTTCACCGTGCGCCATGGAAAGCTCTGTTCGGGATGTTCAATGCAATTTGCTTGCCCATTTCCCATGGTTTCTCAGGATCGCATGATTTGACAAGGAATGGCGCGTTGGGGTGTGGCACACGGTTTGCTTATCCGGCAGGGAACCCGAGACACCTCGCCATTTGGGATGTGGGAAGCAAGCTAAAGGAATCCAGACCGTGACGGAGATCCTGAAAACCGAAAAACGCATTTGCCGTTTGCTCTATTACGGGCCTGCCAAGGCCGGTAAAAGAGAAAACCTGCGGGTGATCCACCAATCGGTGCCACCGGAGCAACGCATGGCCCTGGCCGGCGATGACCCCGAGCGCCAGATCGCCTTTCAGGTCAATCACGGTGATGGGGAGCAGTGGCAGGTTCTGGTCCAGGCCGTGGACAGTGGTAAAGAACGTTACCGGTCGGCTGGAATGTCGCCAATTCCCCCCTTTGATGGCATCGTCTTTGTGGTCAATTCCAGTGCTGCGGCCCTGGATCAAAGTTTGGCCTCTTTCGAATCCCTCAAGGCATACCTCGAGAGCTGGGGGCTGGACCTGATGGGCGTGCCCCTGGTGATCCAGTACAACGGGCGGGACCAGTCCGATACCCTGCGGGTGGATCGGATGGAAAGTCTGTTGAACCCGTGGGGGCTGTTGTCATTCCCGGCCAACGCCAAAAAAGGCGAAGGCGTCAGGGAGGCCCTCAAGGCGGTACTTGGCCTGACGGTCAATCATCTGGAAAGCCAGCCGCAAGAGAACTACGACGGACGGGAAACTTTCATGGAACCCGAAGATACGACCATCACCGTGGAAGTCGATGACGCTGGCCTGGGCATTGACTACGGCCCTGCCTTGCCTGAAGCGTCCATTGGCAAATCCACCAAGGCCCTCAGCGACGCCATTTACGAAGAGTTGCGCCCACCGGTGATCATACCGGTGAAAATTCCACGCCGTCTGTTGGAAGGGCCGGGCCCCCTGCGCATCCTGCTCGAGGTGGAAGTCGACGATTCAGACCTCTGAGATCATCGAGAAGTTGACCCGGCCCGCTCCGTGGGTTAGGGTGCGTCCATGTCAAATCCAGCCCCCGAATCTGATCCTGCCACCAACCCTTCTGCCGCTGCTGAGCGCGTGGATAGTCTGGGCAGTGCCGAGCTGTTTCAGCGCGGTCGTGCAGCCGAAAGCGAGGGCCGGTTTGAAGAGGCCTTGCAGGCTTATCTGCTGGCGTTGGGCGGTTCCCCGGACCAACACCCCTGGCACTACCGGCAGGGCTGTGTGCTGATGAAGATGAACCGCTGTCAGGAAGCGGAAACCGCTTTCCGGCAGGCTCTGGAGCTGGCACCCGATTCCCCTGCCTATTTGACCAATCTGGGCGTTTGTCTGGACCGCCTCGGGCGCCGGGAAGAGGCTGTGCGGGCCTACCGCGGGTCCGCCCGCCGGGGTGAAGGCACCGCCGTGGCCTTTCACAATCTGGGGGCCATCTATGCCGAAGAGGGCCGGACCGACGAAGCCATCCGTGCCTTCGAATCGGCCATCGCCGTGGAGCCGGATGCCGAAGGTTGGCAGAACCTGGGATTGGTGCACTTTGCCCAAAGCGATTTTGCCCGCGCTCTGGATTGTTTTGAGCACAGTGTGGAGTGCGACGCCCGATATGCCCGGGGGCATTATTACGCCGGATTGTGCCTGATGAAGAGCGGCATTTGCGAAGACGCCTGCCAGAGATTTGAATTGGCCTGGAAGCTGGACCCGCGTCTGGCCCGGGTACCCTTCCACCTGGGCAGTTGCCTGCACAAATTGCGGCGCTACGATGAAGCTCGGTTCAGCCTGGAACAGGCACTGGAATTTTTTCCGGAAGACAGTCGCATCCACTACCAGTTGGCCCTGACCTGCGATGCCCTGGGCATGCCCCAGGAAGCCCGCCTGCACTACAGCCAGGCCCGGGCGGCGCGGGAAGCCGGCGGCCGCAGCGGATCCTAGAAATCCCTCAACAACACAGAAGGTCATCCCTTGCTGGAACTCTTGCATATGTTGATCCTGGCCGCCGTCCAGGGCCTGACCGAATTTCTGCCCGTCAGCAGTTCCGGGCATCTGGTCTTGACCCAGACGTTGCTCGGAGCCCGCGAGGGCGACATCTTTTTTGATGTGATCCTGCATTTGGGAACGTTGGGATCGGTACTCGTGGTCTATCGGAGTGAAATCGGGCGGCTGCTGCGTTTCGATGGCCCGGCCTTGCGGTACATACTGGCCCTGATGGTGGGCACGGTGCCCGCTGTGGCGGTGGGGTGGTATTTCAAGAGCACCATCGAGTCCTTGTTTCACAGTCCGCTGTTTGCTGCCGGAGGTCTTTTTGTGACCGCCGGTTTTCTGTTTTCCACCCGCTTCTCTGGCCGTGGTGAGGTGGGACTGGCCGAGCCCTGGGAACCCCAGGCTCCAGCCTTGAACAAAGCCCTGCTCATCGGTTGCGGACAGGCCCTGGCCATTCTGCCGGGCATCAGCCGTTCGGGCTCGACGATCGCGGCTTCACTGTGGCTCAAAGTGCCGCGGGCCGAGGCCGCGCGGTTCAGTTTCCTACTGAGTATTCCTGTTATTTGCGGAGCACTGGTCCTGCAGTTGAGTGATGGACCGGTGGTGGGGACTCATTGGACCTGGCTGGTATTGTCGGCCCTGGTGGCGTTTGGCGTGGGCTTGCTGGCCTTGCGCTGGACAGCGTTGGCCGTGGTGCAGGCGCACTTCTGGAAATTCAGTGTGTATTGTGTCGTGGTTGGAACCGTGGCACTGGCGATATTGCGCTAGTGACCACTCAGGCGACGGGCAGGCGGGACAGGATACGCGTCAGGGTTTCGGTGACACGTTCCTGATCGAAGGGTTTGATGATGAAATCCCGGGCGCCGTTCTTGATGGCGGTCAGGACCTGTTCCTTCTGGCCCAGAGCGGTGATCATCACAACTTCGGCATTGGGATCGTGGGCCAGGATCTGCTGCAAGGCATCGTTGCCGTCCATGACGGGCATGGTGATGTCCAGCAGCACCAGATCGGGTGACAGTTGCTCGTACATGGCCACGGCCTGCTGGCCATCGGCGGCCTCCCCAACCACGTCGCATTTCATGTCTGCACAGATATCCCGCAGCATCACCCGCATGAATTCAGCGTCGTCAACGATGAGGATGGTGTTGCGCACCGTGCACCTCCAGGAGCTTCGGTCAGGTGTGGCATTATTCGGCACCACATGAAATACTTGATGTTTACACGATCTGCTGGTCAACAAAATGATCGTCCCGACCGTCATTGGCTTTAGAAGTATTCGTTTTTTGGTGGGGGAATCGTCTGCTGCCGGCCTGGTGCCGACAGCGTGTTTGAAGGAGAAATCATGAGATTTTCAATAAGATGGAACGTGTTGTGGGTGTTGGGCTTGGTCCTGATCACCCTGACAGCGTCCGCTATGGCCCAAAGCGTGGTTTCGGACGAAAAGGACCGACGCCTGATCGACCTGACCGTCTACAATCATGACCTGGCCCTGGTGCGGGAAGTGCGCCTGGTGGAATTGCCCAAGGGGGCGTTCGAATTCTAGTTCCAGGACGTGCCGGCGCGCATCAACCCCGTGACCCTGCTGGTGTCCGGCGGCGGGCGCAGCGGGTTGGAAATCCATGAGCAGAATTACGAATACGACCTGCTCAGTCCGGAACGCATCCTGCAAAAATATGTCGGCCGGGATATCAGTTGGATCCAGGCCGATGGCTCGCGCATCACGGGCCAGTTGCTCGGCATGAACAGTGGTCCCGTGTATCGGGTGGACGGCGAGATTCTGTTCGAGGTGCCCGGTCGCCTGGCACTGCCCAGCTTGCCAAATAACCTGCGGGCCCGTCCGACTCTGGTCTGGTCGGCCGAAACCCGGCGCGGTGGCGAGGTCGAAATGGAAACTTCGTACCTGACCAACGGCATATCCTGGCACGCGGACTATGTCTTGCAACTCGATGAAAAAGGACGCGAGGCTGGCCTGCAGGCCTGGGTCTCGGTGGACAATCGCTGCGGGGCGACTTTCGAGGGGGCCAACCTGTTGCTGGTGGCCGGCGACGTGAATCAGGCTCGCCCCGAGCGCGCGGTGATGATGGAATATGCGACGGTGGGCAGATCTGCGACCGATAGCGGGTTTCGTGAAGAGAGCCTTTACGACTACCACCTGTACACTCTGCAGCGGCCAACGACATTGAAGGACAATCAGACCAAACAGGTTTCGCTGTTCGAAGCCAGCGGCATCGAGGTCACCAGGGTTTACCGCTTGAGCAGTCGCCAGCACTTCTTCAGGGGGACGGGATTGCTCAATGACAAGTCTAAGATCGATGTCAGTTATAGCTTCGACAACCGGGAAGAAAACCAGTTGGGCATGGCCTTGCCAGCTGGCGTTTTTCGGGTTTACGGCAAGTCGGCTTCCGGATCGCGCCAGTTGCTGGGCGAAGATCGCATCGACCACACGCCGCGGGATGAAGAAGTGGAGCTGAAGGTCGGACAGGCTTTTGACATCGTGGCCGAACGGGTGCGGCGCGACAGCCGGCGCCTGGCTGACAATCTTTATCGCCACACCTTCGAAATCACATTGCGCAATCACAAGGACGAAGACGTGACCGTTGAAGTGGTGGAAGCTGTGGGCGGCTATTGGGAAGTGGTGGCGGAGTCCCTGGAACACCGCAAGTTGAATGCCTCGACCCTGGCCTACGACGTGCCGGTCAAGGCCGATGGCGAGACGGTGCTCACCTACACGGTGGAAGTGAAATACTAGAAGGAGTGCTATCGGGCGGTGCGCCGCCACTGTTGCAACTGGCCTTGCAGGCGGGCATCTCCCGGTCGCAGGGCCAGTGCTTTTTCCAGGGCGGCGATGGCCTCGTCGTTTTGGCCCAAACCGCGCAGCGCCACCGCCAGGTTCACCCAGCCGCCCACCTGGGTCGGGTCGATGCGCAGGGCCCGCTCAAAACTCGCCACGACCGCTTCCGGTCGCTGCAGGCGCAGTTGGCATACGCCCGCATTGAGGGCTGATCCCGCCAACCGGCTGTTGACGGCCAAGGCCTGCTGGAAGTGGGGCAGGGCGCCGCTGAAGTTTCCTTCGGCCAACATCAGATTGCCCAGATTGTGATTCAGGTTCGGGTGATCCGGTCGGGCGTCCAGGCCGGTGGACAGGGCCCGTCGTGCTGCAGCCGGATTGCCGTCCAACTCAAACAGGTCCGCAGCCGCCAGGCAGTCGTCGGCCCGGCGGGTTGGATCTGTTATGGGGCCGGCCAGCAGGGTTTCGGCGCCGGATGACAAAATGTCCAAAGGCCTCTGGGCTGCCTGGGGGACCCCGGCTAAAAACAACACGCCGCCGGCATCGGCTGCTGCCGGATACCACTGGCCACTGGCCATCAAATTGCCGGCCAGGTTGCTGAAGGCACCGCTGCTGAGGGCCAGGACAACCGCCGAGACCTCATTCCTCATCAGTAAATTCAGTGCTGCGGGGCCGCTGCTGCGCACTTGGGCGTACTCGGCCCACCGGGCCTTGGGGTAGGCTTCGGTGCGACCATCGATAAACAGCGGAGCTTCGGTCGTGCCCAGCAGGAACGCCGCCGCGTCCAGATTGGCAAAGGTGCGGGCTGGCGGAAGGTGGTTCAGGGTGTTGGCGGCTTCGCGGGGGTAAGTCGCTGGCGTGGAACCGCCGCCAAAACGTCGTCCGACCCCTTCACGCAGGTAGAAATCGTTGTTGGCCACAGAAGGAGCCCACAGGGCCACAGCCGCACCGACCAGGGCCGCCATGCTGACCACA
>DAOVTU010000425.1 GCA_030632925.1 Candidatus Krumholzibacteriia bacterium
GATCAATCCCCGGATGATCTGGCCGACCTGCCGGCGTACCTCGCCTTGGCCGCGGCCCATCCGCAATGGGCGGCGCCGGAAATTCTGGCCCAGGTGGATTACCGCCACGCCGAATTGGCCCACCGCCACTACACCTCACTCAAACTGACCCAGCCTTTGCCGGTTGCGGTTAAAGCGAAACAGGCCAGCCTGGAAAAACTGTTGGCCATGTACGCCCAGGCCACCGAGCACGGCGTGGCCGAGTACACGCGGGCGTCGGCGTTCCGCATCGGCGAGGCCATCACCCACTTCGGCGACGCGTTGCTGGACAGCGAGCGTCCGGCCGAGTTGCAGGGCGACGACCTGTGGGCCTACGAAGAAATTATCGACGAGCAGAGCTGGCCTTTCTACGACCGGGGCGAAGCGGCCTGGACGGATCTGTTGAAGCAGACCGTCGGTGCCGAAGAAGATCCGGGTCAGTGGTTGGCCCGTACCCGCGAGCAATTGTGGCCGCGGGTGGCCCAGCGTTTCATGCACATGCCGGAGGCGGAGTACCCCTTGGTGGCGGCCGCGCCGCCGGTGCCCAAAAGCGAGGTCCGCAATGAGCCGTAGAGGCCCAAAAAGCATGCTGGCGGCCCGACCTTTGCAAGGCCAGAGGCTACCGGGGGATAAAATCCCACTAAAACACACCGAATTCGGACTGAGGCCGCCAAAGTGGCCTTTAAGGGCAGGTGAAGCCTGATGAGCTCAACATTGAAAAGTGCATTAAACCGCAGCAAACCCATTGCGTTCAGCCTTGTGGCATTTTTTGCCGCCGGTCTCTTGGCCGGATGTTCCAGCACCGGTGTTGGCCCCAGGAACGGCCCCGCCGTGGACCTCGCCGCGGTTCAGGCCCAGCGCGCCCTGGCCCCGGACGAACCTTACTGGCCCTTCCAACAGGCCCAGGAAAATTGGCGCCAGGGCCAGCTCGACCTGGCTCGGGCCCACCTCGATACGGCCCTGACTCTTGACCCGGATTACGCACCCGCAGCCGCCCTGTTGTCGCGTCTCCAGTTCGAAGCCGGCCAGTACGGACAAGCCACAGTTTTATTGCGCGCATTCATCATGCGCAACCCCGAGGCTCCCGACGCCCTGCGCGTGGCCCTCGCTTTGAACCTGCAAGCCCTGGCTGAGCCCGAGCGCTCGGCCGAAGTCCTGGCCACATGCCACGACCAATCCGGCCCCGTGCGCACGGCCCAGGCCTTTGTGCAACTGCAGGGCGACGACTTCGAATCGAGCTTGCCGGATGTGCGCGCCACCGTCGAAGCCAACCCGCACAGCGCCGCCAACCACAACAACCACGGCATCGCCCTGCTCTACGCCGGACGACCCGGCGAAGCCCGCGACGCTTTCCTGCGCGCCCTGGAAATCGACCCCGAACTGCCGGGCGGTTTGTACAACCTGGCCATCGTCGAAAACTTCTACTTCTTCGACCGCGTCGCCGGTCAGGACTATTTCCAGCGGTACCAGACCGCCATGGGCAACCGTCCGGCCGCCGACCCGGATGACCTTGGCGTGATCCTGGCCAACCCGGTCGGCGCCCAGGCTTTGCTCGCTTCGCAGGAGGCTGCCAATGACTAAAACGACGGCAATCCTACTGATCGCCACGGGACTGTTGGCCAGCACCGTTTTGGCCGCCGATCCGGCTACGCGCACTCTTGATACCATCACCATCGAAGGGGCCGTCGATGTGCCCCAGGTGCTGTTCATCACCTCGCGGGACAACGCCCGCTTTGACGATGGCCTGGGCTGGACGTTCCTGCCTGTGGCCGATGAAATTTTGGCGGGCACGATTTTGCCCACCCTGATCCGACCGACTCTTTTCACGATTGATCCCGACCCTGCCAAACCGGTGCTGCCGGAAGCCAAGGAGACAGACTGATGAATCCGTTGTCGACGTTTGCCGAGTTTTTCCAGAACGGTGGCCCGTTCATGTACATCATCCTGTTTACCGGAGTGTTGATCCTGGGCCTGGCCCTGGAGCGCTTCTGGGTCATTGGCCGGGCCGCCTCGGTCAAGGGCGACAAGCTGACCGCCGACGTGCTGCGTCTGGTGGGCCTGGGTGATTTTTCGGGCGCCGCTGACCTGTGCCGCAAGGTGAAGGGACCGGCCGCCCAGGTGGCCCATTCGATCCTGACCCGCGATACCCGCGATGAAGACAAACTGCTCAACGCCGCCGAAAATGAGGCGGTGCTGGTGCTGCCGGCATTGTCGCGACGCCTGCCCTTTTTGAGCATCCTGGCCAACTCGGCCACGCTGCTGGGCCTGCTGGGCACCATTTTTGGCCTGACAACCGCCTTTTCGGCCGTTGACGCCGCCGACCCCAGCCAGCGTTCGGCCTTTTTGGCCGCCGGTATTTCCCAGGCCCTGAACACCACCTCGTTCGGCCTGATTGTCGCGGTGCCCAGCCTGTGGCTGCACGGTTTTCTGGTCAGCAAGGTCGAAGGCATCGTGGACGATACCGACCGGATCAGTGCCCGCCTGGTCAAAGCCCTGGTGCGCGGCGTGGGCGCCTCGCCGAGCAATCGGAAGGCCGCCTAAGCCATGAATTCACGCCGCACGATGGGCCGCAGTTTTCGGTCACTGGTGGAGAACGACCTGGACATCATGCCGCTGATGAACCTCTTCGTCGCGCTGATTCCCATGTTGTTGATCTCGGCGGTGTTCCTGAACGTGACGGTCATCGACATGGACAGTCCGCCCGAGGGACTGAGCGACAACCAGGATGCGGGGGCCGACAAGCCACTGCACCTGGCGGTGACCATCCGGGATGATTTTTTCGTCATCGAAGGCAACCGGCTGAAAAAACTGGTGATCGACCGCCACGAAGAGGACCCGGAAACAGCTTTGGCTGCGGCCCTCGGTTCGGTGGTGGCCAGCCATCCGGACAACCGCGACGTGATGATCATTTCGGAATCACAGACGCGCTACACCGACATCATCGCCGTGATGGACATCACGCGGGCCGCGGGCTTGCCCTCGGTTTCACTGCTGGGAGCAAACTGACATGGCGCGCAGACGTCGCAAAAAATCCGGCCACGGTCGTCAGCCCTCGCCGTTGCCATTGACTTCGATGATGGACATCCTGACGGTGTTGTTGCTCTTCTTGCTCAAAAGCTTCGTCGTCGAAGGCGAAGTGATCACGCCGGTGCCTGGGGTGGACCTGCCCGAGTCGTCCAGCGAAACCAAGCCGCGCGCTTCGGTGGTGGTGGCCATTTTCGACCAGACCGTCATGCTTGACGGGCGGATGGTGGCCCAGGTGGAGCCCAACGACCACGTGTCCGGCATGTTGATTGAAGGTTTGGCCGAGAAGTTGGACCAGACCCGCGCCAAGGAACTGGAAATCGCCCGCTTGAGAGGCGAAGAGGCCGAATACGTGCCCCGGATTGCCATCCAGGGGGACCTGGAAATCCCGTTCGAACTGCTGGAGCGTGTCATGTACACCTGCAACCAAAGCGGCTTCCGGGACATCTCGCTGGCCGTGATTGGGGCTTCCTGACATGACAACCGCCGCCATGGATCTTCGCATCTACAAGCAATCGCTTTGGGGCACCCTGGACCGGGTGTCGCGCAACTGCCTGCTGGCCGCTGCGGTTCTCGGCTGCCTCGTGATCTTCACCGTTCTGGTGGCACCAACACCGCCGCCGCGCGAGTTGACGATCCAGGATATTCCGGAGCGCTTTGCCCGTTTGATTCTGGAAAAACCCAAGCCCGCGCCGGTTGTGCAGGCGCCGGCCCCGAGCGCCACCTTTGAGGCACCGCCCCAGAAAATTGCCCAGGCCGCGCCGCCCAAACCGGTGGTCGAAGTGGCCCAGCCCAAACCCAAGCCGCGGCCCGAACGCCGCCTGGTGAAAAAAGAAGTCGCGCCCGACAAAGGGC
>DAOVTU010000136.1 GCA_030632925.1 Candidatus Krumholzibacteriia bacterium
CCACCCGCAAACCCCGTCAAACGCCCGTTCGAGCCCACAACCCGATGACAAGGCACCACGATGGGCAATGGATTTTGGCCGTTGGCCGCCCCAACTGCCCGGTACCCGCGGGGCGAGCCCACCCGCTGGGCCAGCTCCGCATAGGAGATGGTTTCACCCTGGGGAATGCGCCGCAATTCCTGCCAAACCCTTTGTTGAAACGGGGTGCCGCCCGGCGCCAGGGGCAGGTCAAAATCCGTCGCTTGGCCGGCGAAATAGGCCTGCAATTGTTGGCGGGCCACGTCAAAAACATCGAGGTCGTCCCGGCGTTTGGTCGGTGGCCTGGTGGCCGGTTTTTCTTCCGGCAAGGCGATGCGGGTCAGCGCCACGCCATCACTCTCGAGCCCCAGTTTGCCCAGGGGGCTGTCCATTTCGCTGCGCCACAAAACCGTACTCATTTTTTTTCTCCAGGGGCATCGCCCAGGCTGGCCCAAAGGTGCAATGCGGCGTAGGCCCGCCACGGTCGCCACTGTTCGCTTTGTTTGTTCAAGTCCACATCCGGCGCGGCGTGCAGCAGGCCCAGGTCGCGGGTGGGAAAACCATCGGGCTCGCCGAAGGCCCGCATGGCCACGTACTGGGCCGTCCACGGCCCGATGCCCGGCAAGGCCACCGCGCGCTGGACAAACTCTTCCAATCCCAGCGGCGCCTCCAGAGTCAGTCTTCCTTCGTGCACCGCAGCGGCAAAACCGTTGACCGTAGCGGTGCGGCGGGTGGTCAAACCGATGCCCGACAAATCGGCGGTCGCCAAAACCGAAGGCGCTGGAAAAAGATGGGTCAACTCGCCGTCCGGTGCTTCCATCAGCGTGCCACACCGTTCCACCAGGCGGCCGGATATGGTTGTCGCCGCCGCCACCGAAACCTGTTGGCCAAGGATGGCGCGCACCGCCATCTCGAAGGGATCCCAACCCGAGGGCAAGCGCAGACCCGGGCGCTTTTTCACCAGCGGCGCCAGCAAAGGGTCTGTACTTAGGTGGTCGCCAATGGCCGCGGGGTCGGCTCCGCAATCGAACATGCGCCGCACCCGCGCCACCAGGTCGATGGCGCCGGACAAGTCGGGCAACCAGGCCCGCAACAACAAGTGGTCCTGGCCAGCAACGGGCACCACTTCAATGCGGCCGGATTGCCCGCCAAAAGTGATGGTTCGCCGGTAGGCTTCGGGCGTGACCGACTCGACTCCGGGGATGGCGCGGCCACTCAAAAACGAGACCAATTGCTCCCAGTCATAGGGCGGCCGAAACGGCAAGCGGTAGGTCAGGGCCGAGTCGCTGCTGACGGGTTTGCCAGCCCGGCGCCGCAGTTCGCTGGGCGTGCGCCGGAAGGTTTTCTTGAGCAGGTCGTTGAAGCGCCGCACCGATCCGAATCCCGCCGCAAGGGCGATGCGGGCCATGGGCAAAGTCGTCTGTTCCACCAGATTGCGCGCGAAGTGCACCCGGCGGGTTTGCGCCACGGCCACCGGCGTGCTGCCCAGATGATCGTCGAACAGGCGCAACAAATGCCGTGGTCCGATGCCCAGGCGCAAGGCCAGGTCGTCGACCGTATGGTGGTCCAGATAGCCGTCATTGATGTCCCTGAGGGCCCGCGAAACGGTGGCCGAAGTGCCCAGCCAGGCCGGCGTGCCGGGCGAGGTTTCAGGCCGGCAACGACGGCAGGGGCGGAATCCGGCCTTTTCGGCGGCCGCGGCGCACGAATAAAAGGTGACGTTCTTCTGGTGCGGCGTCACCGCCGGACAGACAGGACGGCAGTAGATTCCGTTGGTTTTTACGCCCGTAAAGAACCGCCCGTCGAAGCGGGAGTCGCGGCTGCGCACCGCGCGGTAGCAAATGTCGTTGTTCAGATTCATGACGTCATCATAAGGGCACGGGGCCAAATGTTCTCGCCATTTTCGGACCTGCACCCAAACCACCTGAACCATCCAGCCGACGAAGTTGCTGACGCGGTCGCTGGCCACCGCTATGATGAGGCTAAAGATCTCACCCCAACTTTCGTGAGGCCTGTTATGTGGGTATCCCCGAAAAATTTTCCCACCGAGAAACGCGAACCGCCGCACCATCCCGGCCTGGGGCTGGTGCGCGTAACCGAAGTGGGTGCCCTGGCCGCCAGTCGCTGGATGGGCCTGGATGACCATCACGCCGCCGACCACGCCGCCCAGGATGCGATCACTGCAACGCTGAATCATCTGCCCATGAAGGGCCGGATCGTTTCGGGTGAGGAAGGCCGCACCGGCGAACATTCGCCTCTGGACAGCGGCTGTGATGTGGGCACGGGCAAGGGCCCGGAGCTCGACGTGGAAATCAATGCCATAGATGGCGCCACCTTGGTGGCCCAGGGCAAATCCGGCGCCATGTCGGTGGCCGCCCTGGCTCCGCGCGGTTCGATGTGGAGCCCCGGTCCGGCAATCTACCTCAACAAACTGGTGGTCGACCGCACCGTCGCCGACTCCATCGGGCCCGACGCCCTGGACGCGCCGCCCGGCTGGACCCTGGCTACGGTGGCGCGGGCCAAGGGCAAGGAAATCCGGGACCTGGTGGTCTTTATTCTCAATCGCCCCCGCCATGAACAGCTCATTGCCGAGGTGCGCAAGGCCGGCGCGCGGGTGCTGATGCGCAACGGCGGCGACATTGGCGGCTCGATGATGGCGGCCGATCCCAATGTGGCCATCGATGTGTTGATGGGCATTGGCGGCGCAGCCGAAGGCCTGATGGCCGCCTGTGCGGTCAAAGCCCTCGGCGGCGCGATCATGGCCCGCGTCGCGCCCCAGAGTGAAGCCGAAGCCAACGCCTGCCGCGAGCAGGGAATGGACCTGACCAAAATCCTCACCCGGGACGATCTCGTTTCCGGCAAAGAGGTGTTCTTTTCGGCCACCGGAATTACCGACGGGTGGCTGCTTGGCGGCGTCAATTTTCACGGCGACACGGTAGACACGCATTCTCTCGTCCTGCGCTACGAGACAGGCACTCGGCGCATCATCAAGACGGAGCACCGCCTCAAGTAATGAGAAGAGAATCGTGAGCGAAACCAGCACATCGAAACTGCACCGCTTGCAGGCCTGGCTGAAGGAGGAGTCCGTCTACTTCTCCCGCCCGGTTCGTGTGCTGCGTGGCTACGAGCGCGCCTTCCTGCGTCCGGATCTCGTGGCCGGACTGACCGTGGCGGTGGTCCTGCTGCCCCAGGCCATGGCCTACGCCATGATCGCCGAACTGCCGCCCCAGATGGGCTTGTACGCGGCCATTGTGGCGGCCATTGTCGGGGCCTTGTGGGGTTGTTCGCGGCACCTGCACACTGGTCCGACCAACGCCGCGAGCCTGCTGGTTCTGGCCTCGTTGCTGACGGTGGCCCAACCGGGCACCCCCGAGTTCCTGGCAGCGGCGGGCTACATGGCCATCATCGTGGGTGTCTTCCGCCTGGTGATGGGTCTGTTGCGCATGGGCGTGCTGGTGAACTTCGTGGCCGACAGTGTGATTGTCGGTTTCACCGCCGGCGCCGGTCTGCTGATCAGTGTGAATCAACTGCGGCATCTTTTGCGCCTGGACATCATCAGTTCGCCCGAAATGGGCCAGACGATCCAGGCGCTCTACCAGAAAATCGACGCCACCCACCTGCCGAGCCTGGGTATGGGCGTGGGCGTCATCGTCGTCATCGCGGGGCTCAAACACTTCCGGCCCCATCTGCCCGCGGCCCTGATCGGGATGGTTTTGGCCGCGGCGGTGACCGCCCTGTTCGACCTCGAAGCCCAGGGCGTGCGGGCTCTTGGGGCTATTCCGCGCACCCTGCCGCCCTTCGCCGACCTGCCCTTCCTGGACTTCCAACTGATCTGGAACCTGACTCCCGGCGCCCTGGCCGTGGCGGCCATCGGGCTGGTCGAGGCCATGTCCATCAGCCGCAGTGTGGCCAGCCAAAGCGGTCAGCGCCTGGACAGCAATCAGGAATTTGTAGGTCAGGGCCTGGCCAGTATTGTCAGTGGGTTTCTTTCGGGCTACGCCGTCAGCGGCTCGTTCACCCGCACGGCAATCAACCACGGCGCCGGCGCCCGCAGTCCCATGGCCAGTGTGTTTTCCGGGCTTTGGGTTTTGGTGGCCATGATCCTGCTGGCGCCCCTGGCGGTGTATCTGCCACGGGCCGCTTTGGCCGGCCTGCTGTTGGTCACGGCCTGGGGCATGGTCGACCGCCGGGAAATGCGCCGCGTGGTGCGCACCAGCAAAGGCGACACCTGGATCATGGGCTCGACCTTGGCCGCGACAATCATGCTGCCCCTGGAATTCGCTGTACTGGCCGGCATGCTGGTCAGCTTTGCGCGCTACCTGATCAAGACCTCGACCCCGGGCGTGTACGCCGTGGTGCCAGACGAAATCTTCCGTCACTTCATCAAGGCCAAGGACGCCACAGTGTGCCCTCAGTTGGGCATCATGGAAATTGAAGGCTCGTTGTACTTCGGTGCCGCCAATCACATCGAAGAAGTATTGCGCGAAAACCAGGAAGCCAATCCCGGCCAGATCTTCCTGCTGCTGCGCATGCACATGGTGGATATCTGCGATGTCAGCGGCATCCACATGCTCGAAGCGGTGGTCCGGCGCTACCGCAAACGCGGGGGCGATGTGTTTCTGGAAGGCGTGCGGCCGGGCGTGCTGCACATGATCGGCCTGTACGGTTTCGAACGCATGCTGGGATCGGAAAACATCCTGAACACCGACAACGCCATCAGCCACATTTTCCACAAAGTGCTGCATCCGGGCTTTTGTATTTACGAATGTAAAGAGCGCGTGTTTGGCGAGTGCCAGGCCCTGCCCAAGGATTCCCACGCCGCCGATTTACCAGAGCTGTCGGAAATTCCCGAGCACCGCATTCAGGAATTGGCGCCCAGCGAGGTGCGCTTCCTGATGGACGACCCGAACAGCGATCTGGTGGTCATTGATGTGGGCGAGGCTGGCGAATATCGGGATTGGCACATTGAAGGCTCGTACAGTTTGCCGCTGCGCCGGTTGACTGCCGAAGGTCCGGGCTTGCCCAAGGACAGCGGCGTGGTCTTTGTCAGCCGCATGGGCCGCCGCAGTTCCCTCGCTGTGCACATCATGCAGGACCTGGGACACGAGAAAACGTTCAATCTGCGTGGGGGCATGTTGGCCTGGGAGGCGGCGGGTTTTCCCATCGCGGTGGAATGATTGGTGGAATGATTATTTGATGTCGTCCGGCATGGCGTCGTGCAGGCGCTTGCGGATCACGACGCGCCACAGGCCCGAGGCCATGACCTGCATCAACTCTGCGTCGAAGGGTTCATACTCGCTGACGCGGTTGCCGACGCCGATGATGGCGACGGTTTTGCCGTCTTCGAGGACCGGCAGGGTCAGGTCACGCTTGGTGAGGCCAAACCTGCTGTCACTGGGCAAGGGCGAGTGTGGGGTTTGATTGCGGATCACCGGTTGGCCGCTGGCCAGGCAGGTTGTCCAGTAGCCTTCCTGATTGAGGTCGGCGCCTTCGGAGTTGAACACCGGTTGGGGCGGCTGGCCCGCGGCGGACATGAGCCGCAGCCGGATGAGCTCCGCATCCTGATCGACCAGGGATAGAAAACCGGCCTGGCTTTCGGTCAGCCGGATCATTTCATTCAGGGCGTGCAATTGGATCTCGTGCATGAATGACGAATCGATCATGCCCAGCAAACGCTGGAGAACCATTTGGGCCTCTTGATGTATGGCATTGGTGTCGCGCATAGGTTGCATAGGAAATCAGCGTTCCCGTCGGTCCCCCCGGTTCCGAAGTGCTCGATCTGGAAAAAGGATCACGGAATAATGAAGCCTTTATATGATTGTAGTGCAAAAAATATAAAAATACTACCAAAAAATCTAGCTTTGGTTAAAAAATGACAATTAATATGCGATCAAAGCAAAATAAGGCCACGCTATACGGCTTGGCCGCTGTTTTGGCCTGGTCCACGGTGGGCACGGCCTTCAAGTTGGCGCTGCGGCATCTGGACCACTACCAACTTCTGTTCCTGGCCAACGTGTTCTCCCTGCTGTCGTTAGGCCTTGTTTTGGTCATCAATGGCCAATGGCGCTCCCTGCAAAATGTGACCCGCCTGCAGTTTTCTCGCGCGGCGGTTTTGGGTGTGCTCAACCCGTTTCTCTACTATCTGGTGCTGTTCAAGGCCTATTCGTTGCTGCCGGCCCAGATGGCCCAGCCGCTGAACTACACCTGGGCCCTGACTCTCACCTTCCTGTCGGTGCCGTTGCTGGGCCACCGCCTGACCTGGCGCGATGGGGTCGGCGGGTTCATTTGTTACTTCGGCGTGGTGGTGATTTCAACCGGGGGCCACCTGCGGGAACTGCATGTGACCAGCCCACTTGGCGTGGGGCTGGCCCTGGGCAGCACGATCATCTGGGCCCTGTATTGGCTGGGTAATACGCGGTTTAGCCAAGAGAAGAACCCGTTGGATCCGGTGTTGGGGCTGTTTTTGGGCTTTACCTTTGCGCTGCCGTTGGTGACAGGGGCCACTTTGATCTTCAGCGACCTGCAGTTTACGGGTTCGGGCGTGCTGGCGGGGGCCTACGTGGGGGCCATCGAGATGGGCTTCACCTTCGTTTTGTGGCTGACGGCCATGCGTTTGACCTCTTCGACGGCCAAAATCGCCAATTTGATCTTCCTGTCGCCTTTTTTGTCCCTGGTATTCATCCACTTTGTGCTGGGTGAGCACATCCTGCCGGGCACGGTGGTGGGATTGGTGCTCATTGTCGGCGGGTTGGTTTTCCAGGGATCGGGCAAGAAATCGGCCTGATATGGTCGGTATTGGTTTTGTATAAAAAACGCACATCTGCTATAATACGCCTTCCCGTATGCGCATCTTTTGTATTCAGAGGAGAATATCGTGGTCCGACTCGCCCGTCTGTGTGTATTGCTGAGCACTTTGCTGGCCCTGCTTGCCCTGCCCGCCACCGCGGCCCTCGTTCCCATACAGCTTGATGGAAATTTTGATGATTGGTCGGGCGTGGCCCTGCTTGGCGCCGACAGCCCCAATGATGGCGGCACCGTCGATTTCGCCAATGTGTGGGTAGCCAACGATCAGGATTATTTGTACATCCGCTTCGAAACCGGCGGCGAAGTGCAACCGGATGAGCAGCAGGACATCCGGATCTACGTCGATACCGACATGAACGCCGGCACTGGTACCAGCTTTGGTGGCA
>DAOVTU010000320.1 GCA_030632925.1 Candidatus Krumholzibacteriia bacterium
GATATCGTAAGCAGCGCAAAGTCGTGTCGGGCGCGTGCTCCGGGCTGGGCTACGACTCACGATCGCAAGATCGAGTCTGGTTCAGGAGAACAGGACGGAACCGTTCTGGAGCGAAGTCTGGACTAGCGGAGAGAAAAAGGGGGGAGTCCGTAAGGACTCCCCCTGATTTTTTGTCGGCGAACCGACAAAGTCTAGCCGGGCAGGACCGGAGAGATCTCACCGTTGGTCAGATCCACCGACCACAACGTGCCGTCCGACATGGTCATCGAGGCAATGCTGCTGCCGTTGAAGGTCACCGTAGCGATGAAGCCGGAGCTGACAAAGGCCATCGAGCCGCTCATGGGATAGGTGCTGCCCAGGCTCACGAACAGATCAGTGAAGGTGAACGTGGCGTCGTACTGGCCGGACACGAAAGTGCCGCCGCCATTGACCGTCGCGGTGTTCGGGGTCGATTCCCGATCCAGAGCGGCGTTCAGCGCGAAGCCGAGAACGACCGACCCCTCAAAACCGCTCAAACCGATAGTCGCCACCAGGGGCGCCCCGTCTGCGGTGTAGAGTTCGACATAGTCGGCCGTGTCCCACGGAGCGGACGTGCCGCCGGCACCACCGGTGAAGAAGTCCAGGTGCACCGCACCGACCACCGTGCCGGTGAAGGTGTGCACGTAGCTGTCCTTGTCGGACTTGGCCGAAAATTCGACCGTCTGCGGCGCCACGATGCCCGCAGCCATGGCCATCATGCCACCCTGGGCCGCCACATCATTGGACGTCAGGGCCGGCACTTCATCCTGCGGCGCGACCGGGTCGTTGCTGCAGCCACCGAGCAAAATCAGGCCCGTCAGAGCGGGCAGAATCAGGACCATCGTCAGGCCCCGCCAAAGTGTTTTCGTGTTGATCGTCATGTCGTTAATTCCTTTCAAGGGCAGTTTAGAAGCCGAACATCAGTCCAGCCGAATAAGAAGTCAATTTGTTGCCGACACCCATTTCCACATTGAGCTTGGCCAGGATATCAAGGGTTGCACCAAGGGTGAACCGCGTGTCCTGAGCGCCCTCGACGCTGAAACTCACGTCAGCGTTCAGGCCCGGATCGGTCGGATGTTCGAACACGTAGTTGACATCCATTTCAGAGTCTTCCATGGCCACGCCACCATAGACGGTCAGCAGGGTAAAGTCCTTGCTCGCACCTGCAAAGAAGGTGTTGGCGGTGGACTCGTAGACCGAACCGACATTGATTTCCTGGGTGAAGAAACCCACCATCACGTCGACGGGCAAATTCTTCAGGATACCATTGGCGTTCCACTGCAGGCCGTAACCCCAGTACTTGGTCTTGCCGAAATCACCAGTGTCCATTTCGGGCAGGTAGCGCACGGTCAATTTCAGACCGGCCACGCCACCGATGTAGGCTTCGGGTGTCACCAGCGGCGACCAACGGGTGTCGACCAGGCCGGGGATCGTCTCGGCGCTGAACATCTGGAAAGCACCGACGTAGCCTTCGACCGTGCCGTTGGTTTCGGTGTCGCCGAAAATGGTTGGGCCGGACATGTAGACCGTGCCCATGGTGCCGGCCGGAATGCTCGGGTCGTAGGTGCTCAGGTCGACATTGTCGATCACCTGCGAGAAGCTCTGGTCGGTTTCGTTGAGCTGAGTGCCCATCACCTTGACGCCGACTCCGAAAACGAGTCCGGTCCAGGGAATGTGGGCGGTCGAGTACATGTTGCTGTTGGCGTTGGGGCCAAAGCTGTGCAGGAACGGCGACGAGTAGCCGACGGCATAGTCTTCACCGACCTGGGTCAGCAACCCCTCCAGATCCTGGGCCGTGGCAGTACCGGACGTTACGGCCAAGCCGCAGACCAGCATTCCCAGCAGCAACCAGGCCGGCACAGCGCCCCCGCGCGACCGGAATTTTCTGTCAAAAAAATTCATTGTGACCCTCCGTGTTTGACAGTTTGGAGAATTGTGGCGAAACAGGTATTATGTGGGGCCTCAGCTATTGAGGGACCTCATGATGCACGGGCCGCCTGAACGCCCATGCTAACACCAAATACGCGAATTGATAATCGTGCAACCGGGACCAAGGCACCGGAAGCGGACGGTTTATGCCATTCGCGTGCCAAAAGGGCATAATGGAGCAGGAATGGCCGCAAACAACGGCAAATTCATCATGTGGGACATGGCGGGGACGCTGATTCCCTTTTGCCCCACAACGGGCAGACCGCGCGCGTTGCCCGGTTGCGAGGACTTTTTGCCAGAGTTGGCCCGGGAATTCCGCATGGTCTGTACGACCGGTGATTCAACCGCCGGGGCCCGCGGGCTGCTGGAAAATTTCGAAATTTTACCCCATCTGGAAGCCATTTTTGGCGATTTGAACCAGCCGGTAGGCAAACCTTACCGTGAAATTCTGCGCGAATTGGAGGGGCGCCCCGCCCTCAGCGTGGCCTTTGGCGACCGCCTGCGAGCCGACGTTCCTTCGGACACCGACGAGGTCGTGACCATCCTGCTCAATCAGGATGGCGAAATGAACAGCGCCGGCATGGCCTCTTATATCCTGCATGTGCTGAGTCGGCAGTCGGCCGAAGATTTTCCCACGGCCTTTCGGCACCTGACGATCACCGCGGCGATCGACAACGATTCGGTCGGTGACTACGCCGGTGGACGCATCACTTCGGCCTGGCGGCGCAACGACGGTTTCGACTACCGCCTGTGGATCTTTGAACACGACGCCCTGGAGGGCGAACGCCAAGTCATTTGCCTGGGTGCCGGTCCTCAGGGCTGAGCTCTGCCTGGACCCGAAAAAGGATGTTGATGATGAACGAAACCATCCGGCTTTTTGTCACCGGCGGCACTTTTGACAAGGAATACAATGAGCGCAAAGGCACGCTGTACTTCAAGGACACCCACCTGCGCGACATGCTCAAACTGGGCCGCTGCCTGCTGGACGTCGAGATCCGCACCCTGATGATGATCGACAGCCTGGACATGGACAGCGAAGACCGCAGCGTGATTCTCGGCCAGTGCCGCAAGTGTCCGCAGCAGCGCATCGTCATCACCCACGGCACCGATACCATGGAAGAAACGGCGCGACTGTTGGGCGAGCACCTGAGCGACGAAGGCCTGGCCGGCAAGACTATTGTGCTGACCGGCGCCATGATTCCCTACGCCTTTGGCTCCAGTGACGGGTTGTTCAACCTGGGCAGTTCGCTGGCTTTTGCGCAGTCGTTGCCGAGTGGGGTTTATGTGGCCATGAACGGGCGGTATTTTCCCTGGGACAATGTCCGCAAAAACCGCGATGCCGGAGTCTTTGAAGAGTTGAGCTAGATTTCAGGTGCGAGACGGAGACTCCACCGTATATTGTGGCCTTGTTATTTGAACGACCTTGCACCCCTACCCGGGAGTCCCCCATGCTCAAGTTTCCCGCGCCATTTCCCACCGCCATTTTTGTCTGCACCCACAAGCGCCCGGACGGCCACCCCAAGCCCTGCTGTGCCGACCGCGGTGGCCGCGAATTGCGCGATGATTTGAAAAACATGGTGCGCGAGCAGGGCCTCGACGGTCAGATCCGCGTGTTCCAGAGCGGGTGCCTCGGTGGCTGCGAGCGCGGCCCCATGGCGGTCAAATACCCCGATGGCGAACTGATGATGGGCGTGGCCAAGGAAGACCTGGAACAGATCCTGGCCGCGGCCAAGGGTGAATAGCGTGAAAGCCACCCGTGTTCTGCTGACCATCGTGGCAGCCTTGGTTCTGGTCGGCTGTTCCTACCAGGGCCCCAAGACCAGCCCCGGCACGGGCACCACCCTGGCCAACACCTATTGGAAACTGCTGAGCATCGACGGCGCCGAGGTCACCACGGCGCAGGATGCCCGTGAAGCCCATCTCATCCTGCGGCCTGATTACCGGGTAGACGGGTTTGGCGGCTGCAACTCTTTCAGTGGCACCTGGCAAAAAGAAGGAGACCAACTCAGCGTTGGTCCCCTGCTGGGAACTTTGATGTCCTGCGAAAATATCGAATTCGAGAGCGAATTGCTGGCCAACTTCAACGGCAAGATCTACGCCGAAATCGAAGGCGAAATCCTGACGGTTATCGGCAGCAATGGCAGCGAACTCATTTTCCGCGCCATGTATTTCCAGTAGAAAACCGGCTACTACCGCACCAGCACCAGGCCGGATGTCTCGACCTGCCCCACCGCATCCTTCAAACGCACAAAGTAGGTTCCCGACGGCATGGACCGCCCGTTGTCGTCGGTGCCGTCCCAGCGCACGGTGTGCGATCCGGGCGCAAATTCTCCCGCCGCCAGATGCCGCACCATGTGCCCCCGCGCGTCGTACACGTTCAGTGCGATAGCGCCGCGTTGGGCCACACTGAAGGGGATGATCGTCTGGGGGTTGAACGGGTTGGGATAGTTGGCACCCAACACGCTGCGCGCCGGCAGAGCGCCGTTAGGGTCATCGGCCACCGGTGAAGCTGGCACATAGGGTTCGAGCAAATGGTTGGCCAGGATGTACTCCACGTTGGCACTCAGGCTCGTAGCCAGCATGCGGTAAGGCCGACCGCAGACCAAGGCAAAACGGCCACCGTCGGCGCGGAAGGTTCCCCCACTCGGCGGCACAGTCACCACACCGGTCAGGCGCGTGGCCGGGAAGCCGGATGTGTCGTTGAACAAGGCCGTGCTGTTGGGGCCAACGATATCGAGGAACACATC
>DAOVTU010000503.1 GCA_030632925.1 Candidatus Krumholzibacteriia bacterium
ACAGCTGGGCCTGCTCCCGGCTCAAGGGCAGGCTTTCCATCTTGGCGGCCTTGAGGATCCACTGCACCAGCGCGTCACCAGTGGGCGGCGCAAAATCAAACAGATAGCCTCCGGACTGGCAGGCCTTGACCCATTTTTTGCGTTTGTCGACCTTCTCGGCGGTCATGATCAGGATGGTTTCAGGGACCGGCCTGGCCAGGTATTTTTCCATCGCATCCTGGCTTTCCTTATCACTCAGGCAGCGGTCGATATTCTTGACCCAGATCATTTGCACACCGCCGAGCATCGGCAGAGCCAAAGCCAGTTGCAGGATGCGCCCGACATCGGCCTGGTCGCCCTGCAAAACGTGGTAGTTGAAAGCCGAACCACTTTCGCCCAAAGCATCCTTGCGGATTTTTTCGATGACGCCTTCCATGCGGTGGGTGTCTTCGCCAGCCAGCACATAAACCGGGCGATACGATTTGTTCTTCAGGTCCTGGTTCACCAGTTCCTGAAAGCCCGGCGCGCCGCTGCCCTTGTTTTTGCGGTATCCCATTTCTACCAAACCTCCACGTCTACCAAACCTCCACGTCTACCAATCCTCCACAACGAGCGCCAGGATATCGCGCACGATTTCCTCTGTGGCCTGATCCCGGGCCGTGGATTCGGTGACATCCGGATCATTGAGCACATAGTTTCCGGTGCCGGTGAATCTCTTGCGTTCGAACAGTTTTTCACCCGTAGCGCGAGCCGTCAAAGTCAGTTCGACCGCCATCTGCACCTGATACTCGCTCACGGTCAGATCCTGTCGTGCGGCAACTTCCTTCAAACCGTACCGCATCACCCTGCCTGACAAGATCGTATCCGCATCGCCCTCGTCAACCACTTTGAGAGTATTGTCGATCTGCAACGCCTTGATGATCCCGTCACTCAACTCCACGCCGAGGTTCGGTTCCGAAGTCATGTTTTCGAGGTACTGCACAGCCACCCTCTTGATGCTCTCATCCACACGTCCACTACTGGCCGAGTAAACCCCGCAACCACCTATGTTGATCAACAACGTGGCCATCAAAATCATCCTGATGAGAATCTTCATCCTAATCGTGCTCCTTGATACCGTACTGCTTCAGGCGGTAGCGAAACTTGTCACGATTGAGGCCCAACAACCGAGCGGCTTTGGTCTGGTTGCCATCGGCGGCCTCAAAGGCCTTGCGCACCAGGGCCCCTTCGAACTCGTGGACCAGATCCTCCAGCGCAACCCCTTCACGAGGCAAAGGATTGACCAGCACATCTTCCAGGATGGCCGGCAGTTCCAAGCTGCTGTGATCTTCGGCCGTCAGGTTCAGGTAATCCTTCTCCAGGATCGGTCCTTCCTCCAACAGTACCGTACGCTCCATCAAATTGCGCAGTTCCCGAATGTTTCCCGGCCAGCCATATTCCAGAAATGCTTCGCGTGCCTCAGGGCTGATTTCCTTGAAGCCTTTGCCGAACTTTTTATTGTAGGAACGCAGGAAATGTTCGGCCAGTGGCAGGATGTCATCGTGCCGTGAACGCAACGGCGGCACATGCATTTGCACGACGTTCAGGCGGTAATAGAGGTCCTCACGAAACAGACCCGACCGCACCTGGGCAGCCAGGTTGCGGTTCGTCGCCGCCACGATGCGCACATCGACCGTGATGTCGGCAATACCGCCCACCCGCCGAAAGGTCATCCGCTCCAATACCCGCAGAAGTTTGACCTGCACCGGCATGGCCATCTCACCGATTTCATCTAAAAACAACGTGCCCGAGTTGGCCAATTCCAAAAGGCCCATCTTCTGGGTCACTGCGTCGGTAAAGGCGCCTTTTTCGTGCCCGAACAGTTCACTCTCAAGGAGCAGTTCGGGCAGGGCGGCGCAATTGATTTCCAGAAATGGCGACGACTGCCGCGGCGAGGTGCGATGAATCAGATTGGCAAGAACATCCTTACCCACCCCACTCTCGCCCTCGATCAAGACAGTGGTCGCCGAGCCACCGGCAATCTTGCGCACAACATCGTAGATCTTCAGCATAGCCGGCGACTGGCTGGGCACCACATCCTCGGCACCACCAAAAAGATCGGCCTGGGTTTCGTGGGTGAATCGAGCCCGCGCATCAGCTGTCTCTTCAAGCGCCTTGGCCACTACGGCGAGCAAGCGGTCCAGCTGGATCGGTTTGTTGACGTAGTCAAACGCATCGAGCTTCATGGCCTGTACCGTGGAATCCGTCTGGCTATAGGCGGTGATCATCACGACCGGCACATGGGGATAGCGTTCTTTCAACCCTTCGAGAACCTGCAAACCCGTCATGTCGGGCAGCATCAGATCCAGTAAAACCAGATCCGGCACCCGCTCGACCGCCGAGGCCAACGCGAGCTGCCCCGTACCCGCTGTCACGACCTCGTAACCACGGTCTTCCAGCGTCGCTTCGAGGAACAACCGGATGGCTTCTTCATCGTCGATGACCAGGACTACCGGCTTCATGGAATGCATCAATACCTTGGGGCTGTCAAAGGACTAATAGGGACCAGACATGGGAAGATCCAATCGCCTCAGCGGGCGAACGGCGATTATGCTACTCGGTCGAGCCGGAATCAAGCAGGGAAACGGGGCAGTCACTGCACGGCCCAAAAAAAGGCGACCACCTCATCAGGTAGTCGCCTCAAATTGTTGTTTCAGCCCCGATCAGAGAGCGCCGTCGCCCTTCAGCACAACACTCACTGTGTTCAGCAGAATCTTGCTGTCCTGGCGGAAGCCCGCCTTCTGGATATACTGCCGATCCAGCTCAATCTTGCGGCGTACCGATTCCAGGCTGTCGTCGTAACCGTTGATCACCTGGGCCAATCCGGTGATGCCCGGCAGGACCAACAGGCGCTGGTGGTAGTGCGGGATTTCCTTTTCGAGCTGCCGAACAAAGACCAGACGCTCTGGTCGCGGCCCAATCAGGCTCATCTCGCCCCGCAGAACATTCAGGAACTGAGGCACTTCGTCGAGACGGGTCTTGCGCAGGAAGCGCCCCACCCGAGTCACACGTACGTCATTCTTGGAAGCCCACTGCGGACCGTTGGCCTCGGCGTTGACGCCCATGGTGCGCAACTTGAGAACCTTGAACGGACGTCCCGGCTGCAAAACCTTGCGCCGTTCCTGCCCGTCAAAATTCGCCCGTGTCCGGCGCCGGTTCAGGCCCACTCGTTCCTGGCTAAAAAATACCGAGCCCGGAGAATCGAGTTTAATAATCAGTGACAACAAGGGCAGTATCAGGCCAAAAATTCCCAACGCGACCATTGAGATAGCAACATCAAAAATACGTTTGAGACTGAGGTACAAATGACCCGGCAAGGCAAACGTGCGGTCTTGCCCGCTGATGTTTTCCAAATTATCGGAGGCACCAGAGACCTCAG
>DAOVTU010000607.1 GCA_030632925.1 Candidatus Krumholzibacteriia bacterium
CCTGAGTGGGCGGCCAGATGTTGCTCGACTTCGTCATCCGTGGTCAGGCCGTGGTCGGCTTTGACTTCAGCGACATCGTGCATGGCCAGCGGTTGCCTCAACTCCGGCAAGAGGCTGCCGCGCACTTTGCGCAAGCTGTCGGCCTGGGTGGCGTTCAGGTGACCGTGCAGGCGTTGCACCAGGCCACCGATGAAACCGATCATCTCGGCCATGGTGGCGCCCTTTTTCTCGAAATCCACCTGCATGAATTCGGCGGCGTACTTGTAGCGTTTGGCGGTCACGCCCATTTCCATGCGGATGTTGGGCGAGGCCCAGAACACCTGTTCAACTGGAGAGAGCATGACCATCAGGATTTTTTGCAGGATCAACGACTGGGTCACCGAGACTTCTTCGCCGTAGTAGTTCAGTCGGGCGGGGAAGGTCTGGTGGTTGAGAGGATCGGTGCAGCCGCTGAGCATGTAGATGGGCGGGTGCACGTAGCCGGCGGCGGCCAATTCGGTGCTCAGGAATTGTTGGATGGCAGTGCGGATCAGGAGGATCTCGCGCAGATGGGGACGGTTGAGGGCCTCGGTGGTGGCGGCAACCATCTGGGCCACGGCTGGGTCAGTGAGGTCTACGGGAGTGATTTGGCCGATGGCCAGACTGGGTGCGTGGGTGCGGGTTTTCATGGCGGCTCCTGATCGAATATTCCAACTGTGACTATCTAATAAGTATACATCGGCGTAAATATCTGTCAATTAAGCATTTAAATTGCCTTGACGATTGATGAATCGTTAAGGATAATTAAGTATGACAATCAAATAGGCAAAATTGATGGGAGTTTCGCCGATGGAATACCAAATCGATAGTCTGGATCGCAAGCTGCTGAATCTGTTGCGGGAAGACAGCCGGCGTCCTTACCTGGAAATCGCTCGGGAATTGGACGTTTCCGGCGGTACGATCCACCAGCGCATGGCCAAATTGAAAGAGGCCGGGGTGGTCACGGGCTCGCGCCTGACCATCGACTATGGCCTGTTGGGCTACAAGGTGTCGGCCCTGGTGGGTGTGCGGTTGGCGCGGGCCAGCGCCGGTGGCGACATCCGGGATCATCTGCTGGATATTCCCGAGATTGTTGAACTGCATTACACTACAGGGACTTATAGCCTTTTGGTGAAGATTGTGGCCCGGGGTATGCAGGATCTGTACGAACTGCTTTCGGGGCGGTTGCAGGCTTTTGACGACATCCAGTCCACCGAAACATTCGTGATTCTCAACACCGCCGTGCAGCGCGATCCCGAATTGTAGGCGGATCAAAATTTCCCCATCAGGGGGCCCTGTGTTAAATTTGGCAGATACTTGATTGTCAGCAATTTTTGCTAGTCCGGCCCCTGAGCCGGACCGAGAGGTGACCATGTCCGACCATTCCGCGCCCACCAGCAATCCGACCGAGCCGTATCGTCCGGAAAATCATGTGCGCATCGTCACTGCCGCATCGTTGTTCGATGGGCACGACGCGGCCATCAACATCATGCGCCGGATTCTTCAGGCCAGTGGGGCTGAGGTCATTCACCTGGGGCACAATCGTTCGGTGAAAGAGATCGTCGATTGCGCCATTCAGGAAGATGCCCAAGGCATTGCCATCACCAGTTACCAGGGTGGGCATGTCGAATATCTGAAGTACATGTTTGATCTGGTGCGCGAGTCGGGCGTTGAGATCAAAATTTTTGCCGGCGGTGGGGGCACGATCCTGCCGACGGAAATCGACGAACTGCACGAGTATGGCATCAACCGCATTTTCTCGCCGGATGACGGGCGCGAGATGGGGCTGCAGGGCATGATCAATGACGTATTGCAGAAGTGCGATTTTGCTGTGGGGCAGGCGCCGACGACTGACAGCATGGCGCCGCATATCAAGGGCCTGGCCGAACGCGACCCGCGTGCCCTGGGGCGTTTGATTTCCCTGGCCGAGAACCATCCGGCCCAGGAGGCCGAGTTGATGGCTGCCGTGGGCACGCCGGTTAACGGCCGCGTGATTCCGGTGTTGGGCATCACTGGCACTGGTGGAGCCGGCAAGTCGTCATTGGTTGACGAACTGGTGCGGCGTTTTTTGGCCGATTTCGAGGAAAAAACCATCGCCATTGTTTCGGTGGATCCTTCGCGGCGGCGCAGTGGTGGGGCCTTGCTGGGCGACCGCATCCGCATGAATGCCATCGACCACCCGCGGGTGTACATGCGCTCGCTGGCCACGCGGCAGTCGAACCTGGCGCTGAGCAAGTACGTGCAACACAGCATCAATATCTGCAAGGCGGCGGGCTACGACCTGATCATCGTTGAGACCAGCGGCATCGGACAAAGCGATACCGAGATCACCGAGCATTCGGACACCTCGCTGTACGTGATGACCGCCGAATACGGCGCGGCCACCCAGTTGGAAAAAATCGACATGTTGGACTTCGCGGACCTGATCGCCATCAACAAGTTTGATCACCGCGGCAGCCTCGATGCGCTGCGGGATGTGCGCAAACAGTACCGCCGCAACCACAACGAATTTACCGGCACTGACGAGCAATTGCCCGTGTTTGGCACCATCGCTTCGCAGTTCAACGATCCGGGCATGAATACGCTGTACAAGGCCATCATGGCCAAGATTGTCGACGGCACCGGGGCCGAATTGCACTCCCAGTGGGAAGTGACCGAGGCCATGAGCCAGCGCGCTTATGTGATTCCGCCCGAGCGGGTGCGGTACCTGTCGGAGATCGTTGATTCAAGTCGCAACTACGACCGCTTTGTGGGCGACCAGTGCACTCTGGCCCGACAGA
>DAOVTU010000551.1 GCA_030632925.1 Candidatus Krumholzibacteriia bacterium
CGCAAAGTCGAAGACCCCCTCGACCTAACCGCCGGCATCACTTTCCATCCAGCAATCGGCGACGAACTCAAAAAAGGCGACCCCATAGCCACCATCCACTGCAACACCCCTTCTTTGGCGATGGCGTCCGCCGAGCGCCTCATGGCGGCCCTCACATTCACCTCCGAGCGAGCGCAGCGTAGCGAATTGATTCTTGGTCGGTATTCTTAAGAGCGTTTGGGGTTTGTTGGTCAGGCGGGCATTGGGCTTAGTTCGGGCTTCGCCCATCAGATGCGCCCAATTGCCCACCTGACCAACAAACCCCAAACGCGAGCCACCCGGATCCGCCCCAGAAGCTTCCACCACCACCGGCAACTACCCACGGCGGCACTTCGTACGCCCCCCAGGAAGAGGGCGTGGGTGTATTGGCGAGCGCCCCTTCGAGACTACCGGCACATAAGAAGGCCCCCAACTGCTATCCCATTGGCATAGCAATCACGGGCCTTCTTCACAATGGGCGCACGAAGTGCCGCCGAGCCCCACAACCAGCAGAGTTGCTCACTTCAGCAGTACTCCACCAGGTCTGTGTGGTTGGGTGTGTATTGGCGCATTTGAAGGGCGAAGCCCGAACTAAGCCAATACACACCCAACCACATCAGAATTCATCATCAGCAGAATCCAGCGTCTGAAAATCCTTATCCACACCCTCAAAATTATGCAGTTGCCCGCCATGCAGATCACAGATGTCCTGCGGGAAGAAGTTCGGCAGGAAGACTTCAGTGGCTGTCGAGTCGCAGCCTGAGGTGGCCAACATGCCGCTGTTCAGGCAGATGGTTTCTTCGACGATTCCAGGGGGCCGGATGAAAGGCTCTTCGCCCTTCTGGTCGGTGATCTTGCCCATGAAGTTGGCCCAGATGGGCAAGGCCATGCGGGCGCCGGTGGCACCGCGGCCCATGGGGTTGGCCTGGTCGAAGCCGACCCATACGCCGCCACAGAAGCTGGGGGTGAAGCCGCAGAACCAGGCGTTGGTGCTTTCGTTGGTGGTGCCCGTTTTGCCGGCGCCACTTTTGGTGAAACCGCGCCAGCGCGAACTGACCGCCGTGCCTTCGCGCACCGTGGTCTGCAACAGGTTGGTCATCATGTAGGCTTCGGCCGGGTCGAGGGCTTCGCGTTGCTCGATACGTGCTTCGAACAGGATCTCGCCATCGGCCGATTCCACCCGCGTGATCATGTGCTGCGTCGTGTACACACCGTGGTTGGCAAAGGAGCTGTAGGCCGCGACAACTTCGCGCAAAGTGACTTCGCCCGCTCCCAGGAACAGGGCCGGTACCCGTGGCAGGCGGGTGGTGAAGCCCAGCTTGCGCACGTTCTCCAGCACCGGCGCCAGGCCGTAGTCCTGATAGAGCTTGGCCGTCGGTGTATTGACTGAGCGACTCAAGGCAAAGCGCAGGGTCATCGGTCCGCGGAAGCGGCCACCGAAATTCTTCGGCCGCCACAGGCTGGTGCCAGTGTCCAGTACAAAGGGCGTATCCATCAGGATGGAGCAGGCCATGTATCCGTGCTGCAACGCCGTCAGGTAGACAAAGGGCTTGAAGATCGAGCCCGGTTGGCGCGTGGCCTGGGTGGCCATGTTCCATTTGTAATCGTCAAAGCTGCGCCCGCCAATCAAGCCCAGAATGGCTCCCGTGCGCACGTCCTGCAGCAAGGCTGCGCCCTGCAGGTACTCCAGTTTCTCTGGACGTTCATCAATTGTGACCAGGCTGTCATAGAGGGCCTTGGACATCTCATACTTGCGGTCGGTTTCTTCTTTGGCCAGATGCCCTTCGAGGGCTTCTTCCATCCAAACCTGGTACTGAGGGTTCAGGGTCGTCCAGACCCGCAGTCCTTCCTTGTACAGCTTGGTTGCTCCATAGGTGCTCTCCAGATCCTTGCGCACCTCCTCGACGAAGTAGGCCGCAAAGCCGCCTCTGGTCCGGGAGACCGTTCCCGCTTCTACGGTATGGACTTTGGTGGCGCCAATGGTTTCGGCTTCAGCTCGCGTGAGGTATCCGGCGCTGATCATGGTCTCCAGCACTGTCGAGCGGCGGGCGTAGGCCCGTTCCGGGTGCCGGATGGGGGAGAAGGTCTCCGGGCGCTGGATCATGCCTGCGATCATGCTGCACTCGCCCGGGCCCAGATCCCAGACATCCTTGCCGAAGAAGGTGTGAGCGGCAGCCTGCACACCGTAGGACCCCTTACCCAGGTAGATCTGGTTGAGGTACATGGCCAGGATTTCGTCCTTGGTATATATGGACTCGATCTGGGTGGCGACGATCCACTCGCGAAACTTGCGGGTGACGCGTTTCTGACTTGGCAACAGGCGCGGAAAGAGATTGCGGGCCAACTGCTGCGTCAGCGTACTGCCGCCAGGGCTGCGGCTGGTCGTCAGATTGATCCAGATGACTCCTACGAGACGTCTCAGGTCTATGCCGTAGTGTTCGTGGAAGCGACGGTCTTCCACCGAGATGACCGCCTGCTGCAAGGAAACCGGAATCCGGCTCAACGGCACGATGGTCCGGTTCTCGGTGTAGAATTCACGCAGGGTATCGCCGTTGGCGGCGAAGATGACCGTTTTTACCGAAGGCTCGATGGATTGCAGGGCATCCAGGGAGGGCAGGTCGCGCGAGAGATAATCGACCCCGGCGACGATGCCGACAAAGGTGCCGATGAACAACACTAATAGTGTCATGAGCAGAACGCGGACCGTTCGGCGGGGAATTGTGTATTTCAGCAAGCGAATCATGGCGCCTCCGTGCCATAGAGATGGTGGCCAATAGCGGGGCTGGCGATGGTTTCGGCCCGGCTTGGCAAGGCGGTGCTCCAGATGCACACGCCCGGTCCGCAAAAGATCGGCGCAACGGGCGTGGATGTCCAGCCTTCATCGCCGCTTGATCGCGTCTTGATCTCCCCATGCCACACCCTATGCAAACCCGCTGCCAACGCCGAATTCCCGCGAATTTGCCGCAACCACGGGGCCTTCTGCCCAAAAATCGGGCCGGATTGGTGCGCAGAACCCAGGTGTGTCCGCCCGATCACAGGGTTTTTGTGTCCGCGAGGGCACATTGCGCCGGGTCAGTGCTATGGCTAAACAGCATTTA
>DAOVTU010000390.1 GCA_030632925.1 Candidatus Krumholzibacteriia bacterium
ACAGCAAAATAACGGTCGTCGATTTCAAAAGGTCCCCCTTGAGTAGTCCATATTTTGGGCAACCTTACACCCTCTACTTGATCATGACAACCCGCTTACGATCCATCTGAGTACCGGCCTGCAGTTGATAAAAGTATACGCCAGATGCCACCCGCGTACCGCGCTGGTTCAATCCATCCCAGGTCACGGCGTGGGCACCCGCGCCCTGCACTTCGTCGACCAAGGTCCGCACCTGGCGTCCGGCCAGATCATAAATGACCAGGGAAACCCGACCATCGGCCGGCAGCGAATACCTGATCTGGGTCCTGGGGTTAAACGGGTTGGGATGCGCGTTGTGCAAGGCAAATCGGTGGTTGGGTGCACCGGCAGGCACGTCGCTCGCCGTCTCGACCTGGGCAGCCGGGCTTTCGTTACCGGCAACGTCCAGGGCAGCCACCTTGTAATAGTATCCCCAGGCGTTGGGTGTCGGATCGATCCAACTCGAAACAGAAACTGCCTGATATAGAGTGGCCGTTGACGGTTCAAATCCCGGATTATTGCCGCGGTAAACCCGGTAGTGCTGGAAGTCGGCCTCGGGTGCATCATCCCAGTTCAGCGTCACGCCCGCGGCTTCATAGGCGGCCACAAAACCCGTGGGCACGCCCGGTGCCAGATTGTCCACCGAATACCCGCTGTCGGGCGGCGAATCAAAGAAGACACTGGGCGTACCCGTCAGGGCCGTGACCATAAAAGTGCTGAAGTGCTGGCCATTGTTGATGGTCGAATCGGCGAGAGTTGGCGCTACGTAGAAATAGCGGTCTTCCTGCCGGACCGGCACGGTGGCCAGGAAATCCCAGCCCTGGGCCTTCATGGCGCGGGCATGATCAGCTGCCACAACGCTGAGGCCGGAGTAGTCCGCCTCGGTAGCCCCACTCTTGAGCCCGCCATCAATAGCCCGGTAAACGGCATATTCAGTAATCGGGTCAGTCGCATCGGCAAAATCGTGTCCACTGCGGCTCCACTCCAGGCGGATCTGACCTCCCTGGTCCGAGGCAATGTCGTCGACGGCCTCAATTTTGGCGGCAGCCAACAGCCATTCGACAGTCAGTTCCGATACGCTTGAGGGTCCATCGACCGAGGAATACAAAGTCGCTTGCCACTGCAAGGCGTTCTCTGCCGACCAGGCTTCGACCCAGCTGCCATCCGACGCCGTATTTATCCAGGTGCCCCAATTGTTGGCCCGCATTTTCCATTGCACATAACCGAATTGGGTCGTGTTCAAGCGGTAGCGAACGATCTCGGATGTCGCCAGAGCCACGTCGGCCGACTGGCCCACATCACGCACAACGTCATCGTTGCGCTGCATTACCTGAATCACCGAAAGTCCAAAGTTGTTGGAGATGAGGAACGCATGATCACCTGAGACATCCAGGCCATAGGTGTAGCCGAGTCCACTCATGGCACCCTCGGTTTTCAAATTGGTGGGATCCGAAATGTCATAAGCCGCGTAACCGCTGGCCCCCGCCGAGACATAAGCCCGGTCGCCCACAACTTTGACCCGTCGCACATAGCCGGACGTGGACTGGAGGTCGGTCGGGACAGGCGACGTGGGATCTGAGATATCAAAGACCTGCAGCCCCATGTTGCCCACGGCAACGAAGGCGTAGTTGCCGGCCACATCGACGCCGAATGCGTATCCAGCGTGATTGTAGCTGCCAACCTGGGCCATCGCCGAGGGATTTGAAATATCGATCACCAACAGGCCGCTGTTTCCGTCGGCCACGTAGGCATAATTCCCGGCGATGCAAACACCCTGCGCCGAATCAGCCGTATTTTGCACGTCGATGGCAAAGGGCCCACCTGGGTCCGAAATGTCCATGCAAATCAGGCCCGATACACCGTCGGCCACATACAACCGGTTCCCGGCCACCGCTGCTCCATAAGAGTGACCCGGTGTATTGACACCACCGCTGAGACTGATGTTTGAGGGATCCGATACATCGAATGCCATCAAACCGTTGACGCCGGCCGAAAGGTAGGCCGTAGTGCCCTCCACAACCACGTCCTCCGAATCCAGAGACACCGACTGATAGACATCCAACTGGAACGGCGACCCCACGTCCGAAATATCCAGGGCCCGCAAACCGACACCATTGGTGGCGACGAAGGCGACATCGCCCACGACATCGACTCCCATGCCCAAGCCGGGCGCGGCGCCAACGCCGGCCAGACCCGACCAGAGATGTGCGCCGACTTCGATAATCTGCAGGCCATTGGAACCATCGGCCACGTAGGCATGCGGTCCAACCATAAATGTGCTTCTCGCCTCACCGGCTGAAGTGAGGGTTTCCAGCAATGCCGGCTGGCCAGGATCGGTGACATCAATAATGTGCCACCCCAGATTAAAATCACTGAGATAGGCATAGTTGCCTTCAACGGTCACCCCTTTGGCCAAGCCGGGCGTATCGAGGTTGGCGATAGCGACGGGGTTGGTTGGAACGGAGATGTCGAAGATGTTCAAGCCATCGTATTCGGTGGCCAGATAAAGGACGTTGCCGGCAATGTCCAAACCATTGGCCCGGCTGGTGACCGGATGCGACCCGACCATAACCGGCGCCGCGGGATCTGTGACATCGAACACCAACAGACCATTGTCGAAGTCGGCCACATAGGCGTAACCACCAGCAACGACAACATCCAACGTGGTACCAACCGTGTTATAGGCACCCAGCAGCAACGGATTTGTCGGGTCCGAGATATCGACTATTTGCATACCCGATGACCAGCCCGCCAGATAGGCGACATCTCCGGCAATCGAAAGGCCAAAAATGTTTCCGGGATCGATGGACCCAGCCAAAAGAGGGTTGGCCGGATCCGACACATCCAGGACCAGCAGGCCAGCGGCCGTGTCCGCAACGTAGGCATAGTTGCCGACGACCTGAATTTTTCGGGCCTGGCCGGAAGTATTGTACGCCCCTACCTGGGCTGGAAGCGCCGGGTCGGTGATATCAAAAACCAGGATCCCATTGCTGAAATCCGCCACGAAGGCATAGTGGCCTTCGACAAAAACACTCATGGCAGTGCCGCTCGTAACATGGCTGCCGTGCACGTTGGTACTGAATGGAAACAGCTTCAGCTCTCCGGTGGCCGTATTCCAATCAGCGGTGGTCGCGGCGTCGCGCTTGTCGGTGGTCGAAAAATCCTCGGTGTAGCTGTGTTGTGCACTGGCCAAACCGGCCCCAAACAGAAGCAGTATGCCGCAGAGAGCGGTGGTCAACAGTTGGCGTTTCATGATTGCGTTGGGCATGGCTTTCTCATTTTTCGTCTGGGTGACCGTCTGGTTTTTGGGCGTGGTTTCTTGCTCGGAAGTATGACGAGGCGTGAGAAGGCGCGCTACTGCATGAACATGCGGTTGTGATGGGAATGCGGTGTGGGCTCCAGAACGTGCTCATTGCCCGGCTTGAACAGATGCTTGAAGCGGTCGGGTCATCGGGCGTATTGCCGAGCGTCAGCGCAATGAGAAAGAACATTCGATTTTTGGCTAAACTATGATACTGTCAACCTATTAAACCTGACTCGCCCCAGACCCCCTCTGTTTCCCAGTAGCCAACGCATCCCCGCCGATGGTGAGAAGAGAGGCTTGCTTGAGCGATCGTATGCCATCGGCCATCGGCCTGTTCTGGCGCTCCCTGGTCGAAGACGGCCAAGTCGCCATCCTCCACGATGAAGCACCATCGGCCGAGGATATGCCCGGCTTGCACACCTTGCTGCGCGAACTGGATCGGGACACTCGCCTGCGTTTGGCCTTCACTCCCCCAGCGCTGGATCTCGTTACCGCCCAATGGGCTTGCGTGATGCTTTATCGGGCCTGCCAATTCCTGATGTTCCGCCATGTCGAAGCCGAAATTGTCGATGAGGCGCTTTCGCTGCCGGCACCAGGCCAGATGTCCCCCGCGACAATCTACTCGGCTGATCTGGCGTTCCGGCATCTGGGCGAAGTGCTGGTCCTGGCTGATCGCATCGCACCGAAAGATGTGCTGACGATCCGGTTGCGCGAACTGGGTCAGCGGTGGCCCCTGTCGTCGGTTGGTATTGCAGGTCTGGTCGACGAAGATCAGACCCTGGATGCCGACCCGATCGCGCAGGTTCTGGCTGACGACTGTTTGCGCATGCTGTACGTC
>DAOVTU010000651.1 GCA_030632925.1 Candidatus Krumholzibacteriia bacterium
CCACTGTCGTGTGATCGTCCGGAGTGTAGTCAAAAACCTCCAAAACCTGCACCCGCCCCACCAATTCAGGGGCCAAAGGCTGTTGCAGCAGGGGTTTAAGCTCTGGCGCCAGCAGCCGCGCCACGTGAAAATTGACCACCAGGTATTCGACATCCTGGGCCTGCAGTTCGTCCAGAATGGCCTCTACCCCCAGATTGGGGGGATATTTTACAAACCTACCCCCCGCCCAGTAACTGGTGAAGGGCTTGTAGCCTGCAATTTTGGTGTCTGGCGTAATACGGGGCGCCAGCCACTGTCCGGCATCGCGCAGGCCCGGATAGGCGTTGGGATTACGCGAGACCCAGAAAGCGCTGTCGCCTGAGACCACCACCACTCCCACCAGGCAAGCTGAAAGCAACAGGCCAGATACAAGCCTGTGAGGCAACGATTTAGCCATATCACGGAGCACTTGTCCACCGATGCCGGCGGCTAATAGAATCACCGGCAGGTATGGCAACCAATAGCGTTCAGCCATGGCGAAATCGAACAAGGGCAAAGGCGCTAAAGCCAACAATGACAAGTAAATATAGCGAGGACGAGCCACCGCCCCCAAGACAGCCAACAGCACAATGGGGACCCCAACCATCCTTGGCAAGTGGATCAGAAAGGTCTTGAGATTGCCCGCAACCAGCCCCAAAAGGGCACTTCCCTGGTGACTTTCTCGCACCGCGGCCAGGAATCCCATTTTCCCACTCAGGGCCCAATGCCCTGTATGGTGGTGAATGAAAAGGACATACGGGATCACACAGAGGGATGTGCCCAGGATCAGCCCCCACGGCACCCTGCGCTCTCGCCAGACCCCCCAGGCCATCCCGCCCACGGCAATCAAGAGGGCTTCGGGCCGGATCAGGTAGGCACACCCCAGGGCCAGCCCAGTCTGGAATCGGTCACGGGGCCACAGCAGCAGGGCGACCAGCAGGACACAGCTGTAGCTCATCTCCGACAGATCGCCCTTGGCAGATATGATCGCCAGAGGCAACGCCAACAGGACGGCAGCACCCAGCAGGGCCAGCCAAGGCCCCAATTCGCGCCTTAGCAGGAGAAAGGCGAGCCCGGCCCACATAACGCCCAAAAAAACATTGGCCCCCTGGGCCACACGAAAGACCCGGGCCGGATCCGACGCATCGGAAAAATACAGAGGCAGCGAAGCCAACACCGGCCATCCCGGCGGAAAAGAATTGAACGGCAACCGGTTCTCCAGAACCAGGTCCCGACTCTGCTGCAGGTAGAACACTCCATCCACGCTCGGAAACGCATCCGGACGGGCATAGTGCACCCGCACAGCCAGGCCGGCCGCCATCAACAACAGCAGCAAGCCCAAGGAAATATTCCGACTGCCCAATCGCTCCAACATTCACCCACCATCGGCTCAGGTTCAGACCTTTCTTACCCCCAGCCCCACATGCTGTCAACCGCAAGTCGGCCAGCACGGCGCTCCAATTAAAAAAGACGGCCCCTTAACAAGGGGCCGCCTGGTGATGAGATGCCTAGCTGTCTATTTAACCAAGGTCATCTTTTTTTGCTGCACCAGTTCACCAGCCGTCAGGCGGTACATGTACACACCCGAAGCCGACTGGCGACCGGAGTTGTCGCGGCCATCCCACACTTCGGTGTGCGGGCCAGCGGCAGCGCGGCCGTCAACCAGCGTGCGCACCAGGTGCCCACGGGCGTCATAGACCTGCAACTTGACCTGGCCACTGCGCGGCAGGTTGAAGCTGATGGTCGTTGACGGGTTGAACGGGTTGGGATAGTTCTGCGCCAACGCAACCAGGCGCGGCGTATCGTCAGCACCCGTAACAACCGTTCCGGTGACTTCAATGTTGTCCACGGCCCAGCCCCATCCCGTTACCGAGGCGTCCGAGATCAGGCGCCAGCGCAACAGGATCGTCTGACCGGAAGTGAACGTATCGTTCAACGAAATGGTGCGCGTTTGGTACAACGAGTCGTCACCATTGGCGTTGAAGTTGTAGGCGTTCAACCAGGCCGCGTCGTCGCGGGAATCCCAGCCGGGCGCCAGGGCCTGCCAGCTCACGCCATCGGCCGAGCCTTCGACCATGACATAGTCCCAGAAGTCGGAATCACCAAACACCGAACCAGGCTCACCCGGCTCAACGATGACGACTTCGTCGAAGGTCAACACCGAAGTGCTGGTGACGATGATGGGCACCATCAGGGCCGATGTGTACACGGCGTTGTTGGCGTAGTCGTGGGACGAATGCAGAGCTGCGGAGGCGAAGCCTGCGGGCGTACTCCAGGTGAAGCCGGTGTTGTCCAACGGCAGGTCACCACTGTTGTCCAGGCTGTTGACGTAGCTGGCCACCGGTGCAGCCATCGGGAACACGTCAGCCGACTTGACGGCCGAGTCGAAACTGGTCCCGCCACTGAACGAACGGGCAAAGGCCGTCACGGTTGCCGAAGCCACCACCGGCACACTCGAAGTGTACGTCTGCAGGGGCAAGTTGGCCGGCAGGGTCTCCACCAGTGCGCCGTCGATCCAGACCTGGGTCGAATCGTAGGCCGAGCGCAGGTTGAACATCAGGTCCAGGTCACCACCGGGCAGCTGGGCCATGGACTCGAACAGGGG
>DAOVTU010000351.1 GCA_030632925.1 Candidatus Krumholzibacteriia bacterium
ATGGGGGCGCCCACACCGGCCGAGAATACGCTGGCGCTGGCATCCCGGTCCTCATAGCTGTCGAAGTGCCGAAATCCGAAGCGCAACGGTATACCGTTGTAGAACATGTGCTCCAGGCCCACGCGCACGTCGGTGACATCGTTGAGGTTCTGGGGGTTGTCGTCGCCGGGGAATTCGGCGTCGTTCAGCTCGCTCCAGGGCTTGTACTCCACCTCGACCGTGAACACCGTGCGCGGATCGGTCTGTGGCCGGAAGGTCAGGCCAGCCCGGAAGCTGTTGGGATACTCGATGGACCCTTCGTGGGTTTCGACTATCGAGCCGGAGTCGTCGATCATGGTATTGACACGATCACCGGTGGCTTCCAACTGGCTTTCCCAGGCCACGCCCACTTCCAGGCGTTCGTTGATGACACCGCGAGCACCGAGAGTGAAATTCACCCCGGACATTTCGAACTCGTCGGTGAGGTTGTAGCTGTTGTCCGGGGCGATGCCGTCGGCGTCACGGGAGCTGTTGATCTCCGTGCGGGTGCCGAAAGCATAGTGCACCGCAGCGCCAACCGAGACCTTCTCGTGAACTTCGGTTCCCAGACCAAAACTCAGATTGCGCAGGGTGCCACTGACATCCCGTTGGCGTTCTTCGATGATCAAATCGCGCGCCGGCTCGCCCTGGGCGGGCGGGAACGGACTCGGATTGCGCAGTTCCTCATCGAAGGTGTAGCTGAACGGATACCTGTCGGTCAGCGACACGCTCAGGACCACTGGGTACGACTCCTCGAAGAAGCGACCCGCCGCCCCAAAACCGCTCTGCCAATAATGGTTGCGGTTCGAGGCGATCGCCGCGTCAACCACCCAACTGTCGAACGAGTCGAACAGGGGCTGGAAACGGTCCTCGTGTTCCTGGTCCAGCATCATGCCGGCGTCGAGGCGGTAGCCCGTCTCGTCCGTCAGCAGGGCCGGGTTGAAGATATTGGACAGGCCGCCGCGATAGATCGCGGTTCCGGTGCCGCCCATGGCGTTGATCTCGGCGCTCGACCAGGCCATCTGGTCGCCGTATGTGCTCATGATCTGGGGCACGGCAAAGGCCGGACCGGCGACGAACGCCAGCAGCCCCACCGCGGTGACAAGAACTGCCAGACCGCTGAGCCGAATCGATTTATGCAACTTGTTGAACATCACTCAAGTCTCCTCGGATCTATCAGAATGTGTAATCCATCTGCAGACGGACGGTGGTCTGGTCCTTGGGCACGTACTGTGCGTCGGGTTCGTTGCCGGATGCGTCGCCAAAGAGGCGCACATCCCGGGACGTGGGCATGTTGTGATCACGGGTCACTTTCAACTGGAAGAGCATGCGTTCGGAAACGCGGCTCTCGATCTTGAACCAGTTGCGAAACCCGTTGCCATCCAACAAGACGAACTCGTTGCCTTCAAAATTCCAAAAGAAGCCTTCGTAGATGGACGAGGCGAAGTGGAGTTTGATGCCCGGTGTCAGGTTGTGCTCGTATTTGACTTCGAAAGCCCGAGAGGGGCTGCCGTTGGTACCCACCGCTGGATCACCGTCGCCGGCAACGGGCGTGCTGCCCAGTCGCGGCCGCGCCGGGAACATGACATTCGAAGTCATGTACGTCAGCTGGATCCGGTTGTAGTTGCTCAACAGACCGATCATCTGCCAGCGCGATTCCCAGTTCTGGAACTTGCGCACATCCAGGGGGTCAGCCTCGGAGCGGCTGCTGTACCGGTGACGCAGGCGGAAACGCAGGTTGAAGATCGGCTGGTACTCACCCTTGAGGGTGTACCGCATCAGCTCGGCGCCGTCGGCCTTGCGCGTCCACTGATCGAACTGCAGACCACTGAGGATCAACTTGCGGCTGATCCGGTAGCGGGTCTCCAGAAAGATTCCCCGTTCGGCCTTGGGCTGGGCACCTTCGGTTTCCATCCAGGCGTACAGGGGATCGTTCAGACGGTAGTACGAATCCATCAGGGTCATTTCGTACTTGCTGTCGTTGCTGAAGGCCCGGCCGTAGGGATTGTCGAAGCCCACGTCGTAGTCGCGGTACAGAGCCAGCAAATGCAGGTTGTTCCACTGACTGAAGGCGTTGATGACAAACGCATCCGGGTTCTTGGTATTGAACAGCGTGTTCTGCGGGTTCTGCATGAACGCGTATTCACCCTGCAGCGAAACATTGCCGTACACCGCCTGGGCTTCGGCGCCCATGATGCGGCGGAAGAGGGCTTCCTGTTCCACACCATCGTCGTCGATGTAGACACTGGTGTAGCCCTGGCTGATTTCGTTGTCCCGAGCTTCCAGAAGATCGGTATCGCTGACCAGGGTGTTCACGTTGGAATCAAAGCCGCGGTCGTAGCGGGCTTCATAACCGGTCACACCAATGAAGGTGCCCGGCGCCAGCATGACCTTGACGTTGCCACCGATCATGTCTTCCTGGAAAGCGTCCCGCGTCAGGCCCGAGAAATCCCGGCTGTCGAAGAACTCGTCCTGGAAACGCGGCCGCATCGTCACGTAGCGGTTGATGGTGCCATCCGGGTTCAGGATGCCGTCCTTCTTATCGCTCGAGACAAAGAACGAGGCGTTCACCGGGCCGTAGTTGCCCTCGAACGCGCCACCCTTGAGGGTGTACTCGTAGCTGCGGGACAGATCACCGTGCACACCGAGCAACCGCTTGTTGAAACCGAAGCCGGTTTTGCGGAAGTGGATGTAATCGGTGTTGTCCATGATCAGGCCCAGGCCATAGGCCACCCGGAAATTACCCGCGATGGCCGACTTGAGACGGAAGTCGCCAAAGGTGCGGTCGGAGACCCCGACGTAACCCTTGGTCGTTTCGTTCCAGTTGGCCTCGCCAAATTCCTGGCTGGTCAGGATGCCGGCCTGATAGCCGCCCTGGATGTTCACGCGGGCCTTGTTCATCCAGCCGGGCGGGAACAGAGGGTTGGCCGTGGCATTGTCGAGACCCGACAACGACAACTCTTCATCATCGTTGGCGTAGGGTGTTTCCCAGTAGCGGGTCTGTACATAACCGGACACAGCCTTCGAAGATTCGGACTCTTTTTCCTCTTCGCTGTAGACCACAAAGTCGCGCAGGTTGCGGTAGGCGAAGTAGCGCAGGCCCTGGGCTCCACGCAACTGCCGACCGGTTTCGATGCGGCCCAGACGATCCCGGGTTTCGATGATATTCTTCGCATCAACCGGCGAAACATTCTGGTAGGACATCAGGTCCCAGATATCCATCTGGTTCAGGTTCTCGGGATTGCGCAGGCGGTCGAGGTATTCGTCCACCAGGCCTTCACTGGAACCTTCCTGACCCAGATACTGACGCACCTGGCGGTAGCTGGCACTCAGACGGGCCAGCGAAGGGTCAGCCGCTTCGCGGGGAACCGTCGACACCAGAGGTTTGAGCACCTCCAGGTACTGCGGAGTCATCCCTTCGACTTCCCTCAACTCATAGACGTTGTCGAAATACCTCAGGTAAGTGCGGTAATCAACGATCATGCGGGCCAATTCCTCGGGGATCGGCAGACTCAGCACCTCCTCCAGGGAGGCTGAGTTGAGATCCACGAGGTCGGCGTGGTCAACGGCCGCAGCGGTTGCAGTCCAAGACACGCCACCGGTTGTCACCGGCACCATGCCCAGCACTGCCATCAGGACCAACCCGATGACCGCCAGACGACCGCGACTCAAAGCCGCGCCCATGGTGATGATTTTGCTCACTGCGCCTCACCGCCCCACGCGTACTGCAGGCCGAAGTGATGGGTGCTGTCCAGGACACCACCGCCGGTGCTGAAGCCGTAGTTCACCCCGACGTTCTCGTAGGTGTAACCGAAGCCACCAGTCAGTTTGTTGGGGCCGGTCACAACGCCCGCGCGCAGGGCAAAGCCCTCCACCAGGGTCATTTCCAGGCCACCACGGTACTGCAGCTCTTCACCCAGTTGGTTGTGGAACTCGAACGAGGTGGTGACACCTTCGTACGGCTCGTAGCTGACGCCGGCGACCAGGCGCTGGCGCAGCTCCTCTTGGTCCAGACCAATCTGGGGGTTGTTGATATTCTTGACCTGGAAGCCGATGTGGGTGCGTCTGTGCACCGTCAGGGCCATGCCCAGATCGAAGCCCACCGCATTGGCCGTACCCGGATCCAGTCCGCTGACGGATTCGGCAAATTCGACGCTGTACAGGTTCACCGCGTAGCCGAAATCGACCCGCGAATGGATGTCGTTGTACAGGTTGAAGCCGTGGGCCACCGTGAACTGGGTTTCCTTTTCCAGAGTCACGTCCTGGTAGTCGACCTTGAAGTGGCTCAGGCCCACGCCAAGGTTGCCGTACTTCTCATGAATGGGAATAGATGCCCCGACATAGAAGAAGTCCGAGAAATCCAGGCCGAATGGCTGCACGTAGGAGGCCGCAACCTCGCCACGATCGATGCTGCCGAGTTGGCCGGCG
>DAOVTU010000105.1 GCA_030632925.1 Candidatus Krumholzibacteriia bacterium
CAAACCCGAGTTGGAAAAGGCGTACCACAAGGCCGCCGGCAAGTTGCCTGAGGGCTCCAACGCCGAGGACCTGATCGTGCTGTTGCCGGATTGGAAAGGCACCACCCACGACGCCTGTGACGTGCAGGACTCGACCAAGCAAGCTGCCGTGGTGATCGCTGGTGCCGATGGCTCCATCCTGGCCCGCGCCCAGGGCGATAATCTGGGCGAGGCTGCCGTCACCGCTCTGCAGAACCGGTAGCAACATGGAGTTGTTGTCGCATCAGGGTTTCCATTTCACGTTGCAGCGCTTTCCCCTCAAAAAGGGGGATCGCCTGCGCGCCTGGGATGCGGCTGATGAGTACCTGCTGCGCTATATAGTTGACGAAGAATTGCTGACGACGACATCCCGGGTGCTGTTGTTGAACGATGCCTTCGGTGCCCTGGCCGTGCCGCTGCACAGGCGGCAACCGGTGTCGTGGGGCGATTCCCATCTGGCCCGGCAGGCGCGGAAATTCAACCTGTACCACAACGACATCGAAGGCCCCGAGCCGATTTTTGTGCCGGCCGACGAAGACCCCACCGGGCCCTTTGATCTGGTGCTGATCAAGCTGCCCAAAAATCTGGCCTTTCTTGAAGACCAACTGCTGCGCTTGCGGCCACTGTTGGCGCCCGAGGCCCATGTGGTCACTGGTGGCATGATCAAGCACACGCCCAAGCGGGCCTACCAACTGTTGGAACAGGTTTTGGGCGCCACGGTCACCACCCAGGGGTGGAAGAAGGCGCGCCTGGCCCACAGTGAAGTGGAGCCGCGCGAAGATTTACCGGCCAGTTTGCCAGCCACCACTTACACCATGCCGGATTCGGATATCGAGCTTTGCAACCTGCCCAATGTGTTTTCGCGGGAGCAACCTGATGTGGGCACGCGGTTGTTGTTGGCCAACCTGCCCAGCACGGACGCCGAGTTGTCAGCGGTGGATTTGGGATGTGGCAATGGCATCCTGGCGGTGGCTTTGAGCCAGGCTTGCCCACGAGCCCAGATTTTGGGCGTGGATGAGTCGTTCCAGGCAGTGGCCAGTGCCAACCTGAATGCGGCCGCCCTGGGCGCTGACGGCCACCGGTTGATATTCCGGGCCGGTGATGGCCTGACCGACGAGCCGGCCGGATCACGGGACCTGGTAGTCTGCAATCCCCCGTTCCATCAGGGCATGGTCACCGGCGATTTGGCGGCCTGGACGATGTTCACCGAGGCCGAGCGCATTTTGCGCCCCGGCGGTGAATTGCGCGTGGTGGGCAACCGGCACCTGGGTTATCACGCCAAGTTGCAGCGGCTGTTTGATCGGGTTGAGTTGGTGGCGTCTGATCCCAAATTTGTGGTCCTCTCTGCCCTAAAAAGCAGCGCGTTTAAAAGTAGTACCCCACTCTGAGTCCGGACCAGCTGTTGCTGCCTACGGCCTTCACCCGCAGTGAAAATTCCCAGTGGTCGTACCGCAGCCCCAGCCCCGGCATGTAACTCCACTCGTCGACTTTCGAGAAATAGCCCATTTCACCGCTCATGAAGAACGCACCAAGGGCAAACCGGGCGCCCAGAGAGGTCTCCCAGATGTCGATGCCGGCGCCGTCGGCCTCCTGCGGGAAATGATTCCAGCCTACACTGGCGCTCACCTCCAGCAACGGGATGAGCGGATAATTGAACATTCCCTGCAATCCATAACCCGTGGAATATTTGTCCGCAAAATCGTTTCTGGGCGGAGACACCTGCGCTCCCAGCCCCCAGTAGTTTCCCGAGTGCCAGGGTGCTCGGGGCTTTGCTTCATCAGCTGCCACGGCGCCGCTCGCCACACCACACAAAAGAAGAACAACCCATCCGGCCACCATCAATTTCTTCGTCAACATATCACCCTCACTCTCAATTATGATCTGACTAAAAAAGGCACCCGAGGCAAAGCCACCAGCACCGCAACTCCCACCGGCAACGAGATCCAGGGCGAGACGCCCAATCCGGCCGGTACAAAGCCTACCACCACGGCGACCAGAGCGGCCAACAGGGCGTAGGGAATCTGGGTCCGCACATGGTCGTGGGGTTCCACCCCGCACGAGATGGACGTGACAATGGTCGTATCGCTGAAGGGCGAACAGTGATCACCAAACACCGCGCCGCTAAAAACAGCGGCCACCACGACGCTCAACAGCGTATCGCCCCCACCAAGGGTGGCGGTCGCCGGCACAGCCAGCGGGAACAGCAGGCCCATTGTACCCCACGACGTGCCCGTGGCAAATGAAATGGCCGCGCCGGTCAGGAAAGTCAGCGTCGGCATGAGCCACAGGACATTGCTATCGCTCAACAGGCCTGATATGAGTTCGGCCGTGCCCAGGGCACTCATCACGCTGCCCATGATCCAGGCCGCAAACAGGATGCCCACCGGGCCAATCATGGCGCCAACTCCACGGCCAAAAGCCTGCACCGGCGCCAGGGGTCGTGCGCCCCGACCGGCGGGAAAAACAAGGAGGGCCACCACGGTCGCTGCCAGAGCCGCCATCACCAGCACCAGAGGGCCAGCATTCGAACCGAGGGCCGCCACCATGCGGTCGCGGCTGTCGGGCCAACCCGGGGCCGTGTCACCAAGGACCATGAAGCCCACAAAAAAAGCGATCAACAAGACCGCCAAAGGCCCCAGTGCCGTGGCCGGATGGCCCAGATTTTTTTCGGCCTCAGCCGAAACCGTGTCCGCCGAATCGTCAGAATGCTCCAACTGCGCATCCGCCACAAACTCCGCCATCGGGCCCGGATGAAACCGGTAACGAATCGCCACAAAAAGCAGCACCAGCGTGAACCAACTGTGGAAGTTGTAGGGCAGCGATTGCAGGAAAATCAGGTAGGGATTGACGTCGCGTCCGGCCAGGGCGTAGGCCTCGCCGATCATCGTGAGTTGGAAAGCGATCCAGGTGGAGATGAAGGCCACGCAGGCCACCGCGCTGCTGGTGGAGTCGACAATGTAGGCCAGCTTGGCCCGGGCCACGCCGCTGCTGTCGGCCAGGCTGCGGCTGACGCGGCCGACGACCATGCTGTTGGCCAGGCCATCAAAGAAGCACAACAGACCCAAACCGCCAGCGGCCATCTCCACCCGCGCGCCGGCATCTTTGCCAGGCGAGACCAGCCGGCGCAACAAAGCCGTGAACCCGCCGCCGGCTTCGAGGATTGCGGCAAAGCCGCCCAGGATCAGGGTGAAGGCCACTGCCCCCATTTTCCAGGAGCTTTGCAGATTCGGCACCAGATGATCGGCAAACAGGGAAAGATATGCGGCCCAAGGGTCGCCGCCGTGCACCAGGATGGCGCCCGCCAAGCCACCGACCAGTAAACCGGTCAAGGCGTGGCGTGTAAGAATAATCACCGTCAGGGCCACCAGCGGCGGCCAGACCGCGCGCAGGGAAGATTGCCCCGCCGCCAGGACAACCGTGCCCAGGACCAGAACCGCGATGGTGATAAGAGTCCGCGCACCGGTCAGGCGCGCGGTCGTGGTGTCAGCGTTTGCCAAGGCGATCCTCTATGGGTCAGACAAAATTCTGCGTCAGACGATTTGCTCGTTCCCATACTAAGGCAAAAACAGGGACAGCGTCCACCCTCGCCTATCGATACAACGATTTCACGGCGCCCCACTTGGCGTTCTGCTCAAATGTGTAGTCGCCAAAAGTGAAAACCGGCAAGTCATGGGAACCGGAGGCCGGCGCCATGCTGACCAGATTGTCGCCCGTATCCTCGAAGTCCACATAGGCCATGGTGTTGGAAATGCTGGCCGGCGAAGTGGGCACCAGTTTGTAGCCCACCGGACTGTTGCCCATCGTTAGCACGCTGAAGGTCGCCAGGGTGGCGGCCCGTTGGCTGGACACCGGCACCGCCGTGGCGTAGCCGGCCACGATGCTGTCAGTGCCTCCGAGATTTATCGCCGGGATGGGAAAGGTCACCGTCAAAAGCATATCGCCACTGGGCGGCTCGATGGCGCATTCGAAACCCGAGACGAATTCCACATCGCGGGAGCCACCGCCGTCAAAACTTTCGTTGACCGGATCGAGCAGGATCAGGTACAGCGAATGGGTGGAGTTGGGCGAAACCTCGATCTCACTCACGCTGGCGGCCGAGTCGTAGAACAACCCAAGGCGGTTGTCGTCGGCAGCGGCCGGTGCAGTGATCAACAAGATGATGAGAAGCAGGAAGGAACAACGCATACGAGCGAGACCAATAGTCATGTCAGCTCTCCAGGGATTGAGTGATGGCGAGATCCAACACCGGCATCCTGTCCGGGAGCTCTGTTGCTTCAGGGGGCGACCTGAGGAGCACGAATCGAGGGCGGCGAACCCGGGAAACGGTTTGTTGTCAGTGCTATGAGCTGTCTCAAGCTACAAAAAGAAGACGGGCCGCACAAATGCACGGCCCGCCGAAATCATCCCACCGTATGCACCCCACCTCAAATATCCCGCCGGATCGTCAGTGTAAACGTGTCAAATGAGGATTTTTCAGACAAACCCAACTCCCTGATGATGCCCCCATCAAGCGAGCCCCAATCCAGAGTCACACCAAAGGGTTGCACCCACCGGCGTGGCAAATTCAGGCCAACACCGTACTGGCTCGTGCCGCCAAAAATCTGCTTGTCGTGGCCCATCCGGAAGGAGAGCGATTGCAGCAGTGTCAATTCGGCGCCGAAGTGCCGGTCGCCAAAGTATTCGTCTTCGTGCCGGACATCCTTGAACACGTAGGCCAGCGTCAAAGCCACCACATCTGCGGTCTCTTCACCGTCCACGGCCAGAACCAGGCCCAGTCCCAATCGGGTGTCCTCCGGCACATAGAGGGAGTCGTCGATGTTGCGCAGCACGCCGGCCAGGCTGGCCGTCACGCTGGTCTTGTTAAACTGCCGCCGGTACCTGCCCGAAGAACCAAAATCCAGGCCGTTGACATGGGTCACTTCTTCAATGCCGTTGAACCGGTAACGACGATGGGAGATCCCCACGGTCCAATCCCAGGCCGAGCCGGGAGCCAGCAACGCGGCCACATCCATGCTGCCTGAAACCACCGAGACCCGGTCGTCGACACGGTAGGTTTCACCTGTGCCATCGGGAATATACGCGGTGCGGATAGGCAAGTCGTCACTGACAAAATCCATGCGGGCCACACCGATCCGGAAGGCTCCCAATTCGGCGGCCGCCGCGTACTGGTGAAATTCCAGGCCTTCGATATAGGACAAGTGGCCATAACCGGCCTGTACCGCTTGGCCCTCCGGCAACGGCGCAGGGTTGTCAAAGATGGACATCGGCCCCCGCGACACGGCCAAATCGGCCTGCCCCATGGATTCGGAGCGGGTGCCGGCAAAAATAGGTTCCCAGGCGGCTACCGAACCAACCCGCGTAAAGCCCGCAGCCTGTGCTGTGGGCGCTACACATATCAGGCAGGCAAGCAACAACAGGAACCGCAAAAAATTCGAATGACGCAGCAAGATGCTCCCCTTTGGCGAATTGAACACATCCGATCACCACCTGTTCAATATAGGGGTTCAGCCGTTGGTATCAATGGCCTTTCGCGCAATCCGGTGGCCGCCTTCGACCGGTTCGGCCAGCACCACATAGCGATCGCTGGTCGGGGTCCAGCCTCCGAACGGATGACAGGTGATGAGGGTCAACAGGGGCGAGCCGCCCTGCTCCATCACTTCCACGGCGGTGTGGTCAACAACCGAGGTCTGCCGCACCCGGTATGAACGCCGCCCACCGGCAAATTCCACCACCAAAAGATCGCCCTGCCGCAAGCCTTCCATGAACTGCGCCCAACTGTCGCGGTGCCCGGCCAGGACCACATTGTCGTCGTCTCCCGGACGCGCGGTGCCCCCGATGTGAGCCAGGCCGAAGGCCATAGTCTGGCCGGTCGAACCTTCGAGCACCGGCAGGCTCACCCCCAACCGGGGCGCCATCAGGCGCGCCACCGGTTGGAAGTCGGCCCACTGCCAGGGGGCATGCGCATCGCCGTCGGCCAGATGTGCAGCCAGGGCGGCGTCCACCAACTCGGACGCCACCAGGCCCTTGATCTGCAGGTAGCCATCGCGGCCCAACAGGCCTACGCCGCCCAGAACCAAAATGAGCCACAAACTCACGGTGCGCAGGCTCCGGAGGGTCAACATGAGTGACCTCCAGGACGGCGAAGGTTACGGGCTCGCCATCCGGCCAGGCCGGTCAGCAACAGAACGATACCCAGTGCGCGCCACAACGGATCCAGTGTGCCGCCCTGAGGCAAAGCACCCATCAGGGTCGAGCCGGCGGGCAGGCCGTTGGCCAAGCGGTGGGAAGCTTCGGGACCATCACTGCTGACGACTTCCTCGACAGCCACGCGACTGGTAAAGCGCGTCACCAGCCCAAAATCCAAACCGGTTTCAACGATGCGGCCGCGCAAGTCGTCGCGATCGCCACCACCATCGTAGGCCGCCAGCAAGTCGTTGACCTTGAGGTTGGCCCAGCGGACAGCCACGCCTTCGGAGGCGATACCTTCGGCCGCGTTCAACGGCAGGGCCAGGTCCTGTCCGGCCCAACGCGCGCGCAGGAACCCTTCCAGATCGGTCCCGGCAGGAAAGCGGCCCGACCACAGCGTCAGTTCGCCACTGAAAGGCGCGCCCAGGCGGGCCGGATAGCCTTCAGGTTTCTGACCACCGGAAGCCCAGTCCAGATACGGGTCGACCAACTGGGGCCGGGCAATACGTGTCAGGAATGAGGTCAGCCGCGCAGCATCGCCACCGTGCCCGGAAACAAAAATGCTGAGGCCCCCACCCTGCCCGGCCAGGCGCCGCACCAGATAGCGGTTGGGCGCCATGCCGATGCCCACCACATGCAGGCGAATGTGGCCCAGATGAGCGATGGTCTCGCGCAACAACTGATCTTCGTTGCCCACCGCAGCATCGGTCAGCAGGACAATGCGCCGCGCCCGGTCGCCAGGTGCCGAAGCCAGGAAGGCCGTCTGGGCCTGCAATAGCGCCGGATGCAGGGACGTGCCCCCTTCAGCTCGCAGGCTGCGCACCCAACGGCGGGCATCGCCCAGGGTCGCCGGCGACACGTCCTGGAAATCGCGCTGCCAGAACTGGCTTTGATTGTTGAAGACCTGGATGTTGAAGCGATCGCCGGGTGCCAGTTCGCCCAAGGCTGTGGTCAACGCTTCCTGCGCCTGCACCAGCGAGGGCCCGTCCATCGAGCCGGAGATGTCCACCACAAACTGGGTTTCGGTGGGAGGCGTGGGAACTGTTTCAGTTGCCAGGTCGCTGGCCACATCGACACCAGGCACGATCATCACCAAGGCATAGCGACCCTCAGGGCGGTCTTCATAAAAGATCGCCGGTTGGGCCATCGGCTCGCTCACCGGGCGCCACCGCAGGATAAAATCGCGGTCCGCCGGCACTTTGCGGGCCTCGGGGCCGGTCAACCAGTGAACGCCGTTCTGATGCACCGACAACGCGTGCGAAGGGCTCAACAGATCGGCCAACTCCAGCCCCGGATTCAGGCGCACATCGATGCTCGCTTGCGGGAAATTCGGGTCATCGCCGCGCACGAACGGCGGGCTGAGAAGCTGGGCGTCCACCGCATGCGGCGATGGCTGGGCAACGGTTGCCGTATCTGCAGAGTCTGCCTTCTGCCGCACCCAGTTTTCAGGAAAATAGCGCGGCGTGAAAGTCAGCGGCACCACCAATCCAAACCATCCGTCTTCATAGCTGGCCTGGTCCAGATATTCCAGCCGCACCGTCACCTTTTCACCGGGACCGATGTTGGCCACTTCGGTGGTGAACAGGTTGGGCCGCTGGCTTTCGACCAACGCCGCGCGCCGTCCGCTGTCGCGGGCCTCCTGATAAGTGCGGCGGGCCTGGGATTTTTCCTGCACCACCGAAACGATGCGGCGCTCACCCACCAGCAACTCCATGGCAAAAACCACTGCGTTCTCCGGCAGCGGAAAAACATAGGTGGCTTCGATCACTTCATCGGTCGGGTTGACGAACTCCTGACGAACCACCGCCTTGATCAACGGGCCGGACACATCCAGGCTGATGGACGTGTTTTGGGCCGGCACGCCATAAATCTGTCCGGAATCTGACACGGTCAGTTCGCCAAATCCGGAGTCGGTGCGAGCGTCGGAATCATTCACCATCATCAAAATCGCGAAGGTCCAGATGAGCAGGTGCGTCATCAGGCGCGGCAAACGGGATGG
>DAOVTU010000631.1 GCA_030632925.1 Candidatus Krumholzibacteriia bacterium
GGCCGTTGACGGCCAAAGCCTGCTGAAAATGGGGCAGGGCGCCGTCGAAGTTTCCTTCGGCCAACATCAGATTGCCCAGATTGTGATTCAGGTTGGGGTGATCCGGTCGGGACTCCAGGCCGGTGGCCAGGGCTCGCCGTGCCGCAGCCGGATTACCGGCCAACTCAAACAGGTCCGCCGCCGCCAGGCAGTCGTCGGCCCGGCGGGTCGGATCTGTAATGGACCGGGCCAAGAGGGTTTCGGCACCGGATGACAAAATGTCCAGGGGGCTCTGGGCCGCCTGGGGGACTCCGGCTAAAAACAACACGCCGCCGGCATCGGCTGCAGCCGGATACCACTGGCCGCTGGCCATCAGGTTGCTGGCCAGGTTGCCAAAGGCCCCGCTGCTGAGGGCCAGGACAACCGCCGAGACCTCATTCCTCATCAGCGAATTCAGCGCCGCAGGGCCGCTGCTTCGCAACTGGGCGTACTCGGCCCAACGGGCCTTGGGGTAGGCCTCGGTGCGGCCGTCGATAAACAGCGGAGCTTTAGTGGTGCCCAGCAGGAACGCCGCCGCGTCCAGATTAGCAAAGGTGCGGCCTGGCGGCAGCTGGTTCAGGGTGTTGGCTGCTTCGCGGGGGTAAGTCGCTGGCGTGGAACCGCCACCAAAACGCCGTCCAACCCCTTCACGCAGGTAGAAGTCGTTGTTGGCTACAGAAGGAGCCCACAAGGCCACAGCCGCACCGACCAGGGCCGCCATGCTGACCACAGCAATGGCCGTCGAGCGGGACGACAGGTTCGGAATCTTCAACCAGCGCTGGCACCAGGGGCTGGGCCATGACCCTGATTGCCCCATGTGCAGCAGCACAAAGGCCACGCCGTACAGCCCGATATTGCGTTGGCTGTTGAAGGCCGCGAAAGCCGCCAGGGCAAACAGGACCACGCGCAGCACACTGATTCGTCCCCAGCCGAGAACGGCAAAGACAACACCCCAGATCAGGCTCACTTTGAACAGCAACAGAGTCAGATTCAGCGAATTGGGTGTGGACAACAAAGGCACCAATTCGGACACGGTTTGCCTGAGGTCGGTGGTCTCGGAGGTCAATTGACCGAGAGCGCGGAAGGGAAAAACCAAGCCCCGCCACAGGTTGGGCGTTAGGACAAGGGCCGCCAGCCCGAGCAATACGGGGGCCCAAATGGCCACGGGGCGCCAACCGGTGCTCGATGGGTTGCGGTCCAACGGGCGCAGAACGACCGCCAATAGCAGCACCACGGGCCCAATGGCAGCAAAGCCGTGACACTGGGCCCACACGAAAATCACGCCAAAGAGCCGCCACAGAGATGGGTCCCGCCACGTATTGAGTGGGGCCGGGCGGCTAAAGTGGCTGTCGGCACCACGCACGAGCAGTACAAAGAAGGCATAAGAAAGCAGCTCGGGCCGCAGATTGAACCGGGGCCACATCAGGAAGAGGCCAAGCAGGATGACCACGGCGGAAATTGAAACGGTCAATGAACCGGTTCCACTTCGCAGACGCCGCCCATTGCCGTCTCCGAGGGCGAGTAGTCCGGTGAGGATGAGCACCATCAGGAAACGCATGGTGTTCCAGCCGGTGGCCGCATCGCTGGAAAGTGGGCTTGGGGGCGCTGTCCAAGCTGTCAGGATCTGGAACAGCCATTCGTGATTCAGCCAGGGGTGGGTCGGGTCGGCAAATGAGTAGGTATTGATCTGGGCAAAGCCGCCGCCGGCCAGCAGGTCCTGACCTGCTCGCAAGTGAAACCAAATGTCCAGATCAGTCAGGCTGTGCCAGGCGAGCACCGCAGCCATGCCCAGGACCACCAGCAGGGTGGCGCCGCTGACCCACTGGACAATGGGCGCAGGTGCAGGATTGGTGCGATCAGCATCAGCCATGAGGCGATTCTCCAGGCAGGACAGGTTCAGGTTCGCTCGTCTTCCCGGCTGATATCGTGAATCACACGGGATCTAAAATCAACCTCAGGCTTAAGAACAAAAAACGAGAAATTTATTTGACAATGTGACTTGAGGCACAGGAGACCTTTCGACAAAATGTCAAAAGCATTTCGATAATGACAACCTGTTCGTGAATAAACGTATTTTGTCCTGTTTTAAAGCGCTGTTGTGGAGCGGGTTATGATTACTCGCTAGAATCTCCCATTTTTGTGAAGGGTGGTACGGGAATTGTAATAGGGGAAACATATACACGACCCTAAACAGCGGGAAACAGGACCCGGGGGATGACCGAAACCTTAGAATTTGACAATTTCGGAAATCTCGAAAAACCGGAGTTCCAGGAGGAATCATACATGGCCAAGGCAACTACAAAGACGACGAAGAAGACCACCACCAAGACTGCCGTCGTGGCGAGTGCTTCGAAGACCGTCAAAGCCAAGACCGTAAAGACCAAGCCTGTGAAGGCCAAAGCGGCTGCCACCAAGGCTACCACCATCAAGGCTGCCACGGCCAAAGCCGCCAAGCCTGTCGCCGTTAAGGCCAAGGCTAAGACCAAAGCCAAGGCCAAAGCCAAAGCCAAGGCCAAAGCCAAAGCGAAGCCCAAGACCAGGGCCAAAGCCAAGACCAAAGCCAAAGCTTCCATCGCGGCTCCTGCAGCCCAGCTGATGAGCAACCTGGACCTCTACTTCCAGGAAGTGAAGGCCTACAGCCTGCTGACCCGTGCCGAAGAATGCGA
>DAOVTU010000171.1 GCA_030632925.1 Candidatus Krumholzibacteriia bacterium
CTGTGGTTTTGACGGTGTCGTATTGCAGATCCTGGAGCGGCCCGAAGAGTATGCGGCGCCGGACAGCAACAGCCTGGACGCGAACATGCTGCACATCAATCTGGGCGAATTCAGCGCCGATATCGCTGTGCGCGACCTGGCCGGGATGGAAGAAGTGTATGAGGCCGGCACCGCGGGCAACAATGTTGCGGTGACGGGCTTCACGTTGCGCGACCTGTCGATTTGCCCGAAGGGTTTTCTGAGTGGACACTTCCGCCGCCTGGCTGAAGACCGTCCCGACAGCGTGCTGGTCGACGATCGTCCGGGCGAGCAGTACGGTGTGTATGCCGGCATGTGGCGCGGGTTGGAAGGCCGCATCCACGGTCACCTGCGCGGTGGCTACGGTGTGGACGAAGACGGCAACCGTGTTTTTATCGGCAAGTATATCGGGGCCCGTGGCGAGTTCCGTGGCTTGATCCGTGGCACGTGGGAGCCCGGTGCGGCTGATGACCTGATGGCCGGCTTCCGGGGGCAGTGGATGGCTGCCAATGGCAACGTCGAGGGATTGCTCGGTGGCGAGGCCTTCGCGGTCGAAGGCACCCCCGGCGGGTTCTTCACCGGTCGCTGGACCACCCTGTGTGATGACGAGGCGGAAGCCACGCTGCAGTAGGTATTACAGAGCAGACAAGCAAAAGCCTCCCGGGTCTGATGACCCGGGAGGCTTTTTTCAGGCGCTGGGCAGCCCCTGGGGGTCGATTGGCAGTTGGATGCGGAAGGTCGTGCCGGCACCTTCAAAAGAATCGAAGGAGACCTGGCCGCCGAGGTACTTTTCGCCGAGCAGGCGGATGCTGTAGGTGCCGATGCCCCGGCCCGAGCCTTTGGTCGAGAAGGAGCGGTTGAAGACCTGGAGCTGGATCTCCTGCGGCATGACTGCGGGGTTGTTGACCCAGAAAATGTACTGCCCATCCCGGTGCTCAAATCCCATGCGCACGGTGCCGCCGGTGGTGGTGGCTTCCAGCGCATTTTTCACCATGTTGCCCAGTACACGCTGGAAGAGCGCCTTGCTGGTGCGGATGGGTTTGTCGACCACGGCACTGTCAAGTTCCAGGTGCCGGCCTTCGGCGACCGGATGGTTGGCGTAGGTGTTCCACACCTTGGTGAGTAATTTTTTGGTGCAGCAGTCTTCCATCTTGACCGTCAGGTCGCCGCGTTCGGCAGCCAGCATGTCGCGCTGGGCGTGGATCTCGCCGATCAATTGTTCGGTGACCGAGACCAACAGCGGGGCAAACTCCTGGACCTCGTCCATGTCTTCGACTTCGTTCAAGACGTTGGCGATGCCCGAGGCGCCGCCGGCTGCATTCAGCACGTCGTGGAAAAATGTGCGTTCGAGAACCTTGCGCCGGTTTTCGTCGGCCATGTCCTGGACCGAAAGAATGGTCAGGGAGCGGCCATTGAATTCCACCGGACTGGCTGTGACGCTCAAATCCAGAGGCTCGCTGGAGTCGCCTACGGTCAGTTGGCAGGTGTCGGTGGCCGCAACGCCGTTTTGCGCCGAGATGATGGCGTTGACGGCGCCACAGGTGCGGCAGGATTCCGAAGTTCCACAACCGCCTGGTCCCTTGTCGGAGTTCTGGCAGTCCAGGAGTTCGCCCGGCCGCATTCCCAGGATTTTGTCGACCTGATCGAGCCCGAATAAATCAACAAGGCTGGTATTGGCCGCGATCACTTGCCGGTGTTCGTTGAGCACGGCCACGTGCTGGGGCATGGCGTCCAGCACGATGTTCAGGGTGGCGTCTTCCTGCAATTGTTCGAAGTGGGCCTTGACGGTCTCATTGTCGGCGCGCTCGGCGCTGGCGTGGTTTGTTTCCAGGACGGCGGTGGTCATGGCTTCCCCTCTGAGGTGGCTGGGCGGTATCGTCTTTGGATTATCGCCCGCCGTAAGGAAAACCTTATGATTCAATCATTCGACATGCTCGATGATGACAGCCACCGAACCGTCCAATTCGGCTCTTAAGTCCGGTTTTTGCACGATTACAGTCTCCACCTGCTCGCGTGGCAGGATCATGCTCTCGGCCAGATATCCGGCCACCAGTTCCGCCCGGGCGGCGGCCAGGGCTTCGGTCTCGGCGGTGACTACGACCCGGATGGGCGAATAGGGGTGGCGCCGGATCTCATCGGTGGAGCGCGTCAGCCACTTTTCACCCGCCGCGGTGAGTTCGCTTTCGTCGCGCACAAAAAGTTCATCGCCGGTCATTTCCAGAACCCGGTCGCCCTGATCGCGGTAGTCCAGGGCTGGGATACGGAAGCTCACGCCGGCGTGGTTGTAGGTGTTGGTTCCCTTGTCGGTCTGGCTGAATACGTAGCTGTAGGGATAGCCGACTCGCAGCATCTCACCGTTTTCGCCGCGGCCATCCCAGGTCAGTTTGTCGGGTGCCTGTTTGCCGCCATTGAAAGTCTTGAAGGGGCTTCCGCGGAAGTCGATCACCGTCAGGGACCAGGATTTCACTTTGTGCCCTTCCGGTGTGGACGGGTAGAAAGTGGCCACCGGCGTGCGGGCCATTTCGGGCAACCAGAGATGGGGCGGTTGTTCACTGACAAGTCGTTCCAGATTATTCAGGTGGGGTTGCAGACCACTGACCGGGCTGACGCTCAGGACCTCGAGATCCATGGTGCTGAAGAATGAATCGACGGCCACGGCATCGAGTTCAAAGGTGAACGTGCCCTTCTCGATTTTTTGACGCACCTCATTGGTGGCTTCGACCACCATCTCGGGCAGGGCTGCTCCGGACTCGCCGCCTTCGGTCCACTGTTCTTCGGAGTCGGTCTGGGCGGATGCCAAGCCGGCGCCCAGCACGATGGTGGCGGCGGTGATCAGGCCGAGTCCCGAGTGAAAAATGCTGAGGTAGCGCATGCCTGTTCCTTTAGTTCAAACGGAAAACGATGGTAATGACGCCCCACTGCTCGACGGCGGCCTGGTCGGCGCCGAGGGGAGCAAAGACGAACTGTTTGATGGCCGCCATTGCGGCCTTGTTCAGGTCCCGGTGCACACTGGTCTGGTCGAAGTACATGTTGTCTTTCACATGTCCATCGGCCTTGACCGTGAAGTGCACGGCTACGACGCCTTCCCAGCCTTGTTTCTTGGCCGCAGCCGAGTAGACAGGGGGCGTGGATTCGAGGATTTTGCGGCCCTGGATCTGGCCGGAGATCGTCATGTTGATGCCTTTGCCGTCCAATTTGACGTCGGCCACTTTTTTCGTGCCCTGGTCGCCAGGGGCGGCTTGCGCGACGATTTCCTGAGTGACCGCCGGTTCGGCGATGCGCTGGCGACCACTGAGGGATCCACCGCGTCCGCCGCCGCCGGAGCCATAGTCCAGGATCGTCTTGCGCCCGGATTTCTGGCCGCCGCCTGTGCCGCCGGGTCCGTCCACGTCCACGACGCCTTTGCGACCGGAACTGGCAGACTGGCTGCCGGCCGGGGCCAGGCCAGCGCTGGGGGCCTGATAGGAAGCACTGCCTGTCGAACGCAGCCCGCCGCCACCCGAAAGAGCAGCCGAGGCGTCAGCGATCTGGGCGGTGCCGCGCGAACTCTTGGCGCCCGCGACAACATTTTCGCCCAACGCCACGGAGCCGGACTTGTTTTTCAGGCCCGTGGTCTGGGGTGTAAACGTGCTGGCCGACTTGGCGTTGACCGACGCGGTGGGCGATGCGGCGTCACGGGCTTCGAGATTCTGCATGGAGCCGGGCAAGAGCTTGGTATCGATCACTTGCCGTGTTTTGGGGCGCGGGGCCTTGGCCGCCAGTTGCGTTGCCTGGGGCAAAGCCTTGGGGGGCACTTTGACCGTTGCCGCCGGCGTGGCCACATCGACCTTGGCCACCGCGGGGCGGCTGGCCGTCAGATTGCTGACAGGGGCGGCCATGGTCGGCTTGGCCACCTGCGGTTTGGGCCGGATGGGCTCGGGGTTGGCCTTGGCCGGCGCCTTCATGGCGCTGTCGGTATTGACTCCCCGTCCGGGCGGTTCGGGCCGCAGGCGGGGCTTCTCTTTGAGTTTGACCTTGGCCGCGACATCTTCACCGTACTTGGCTTCGATATAGGCGATTTCAGCCAGCTCTCCACCTTGGTCGATGATCGCAGCCTGGCGTCCGGCCAGCAGGGCCAGCACCAACAACAGGCTGCCGTGCAGGACGAAACTGGCCGTCATGCCGCCCTTGGTGGAGCGCGATCGGTCTATATGTTGGGAGATCATCAGGAATCCCCCTCTTTGTCTTTCTCCCGGGTTGCCAGGGCAATGCGGGATGCGTCGGAGGCTTCGACTTCGGCGATCAGGCTTTCGACCTCGCCGTAGGGCAAATTCTGGTCGGCCTTGATCACGGCAATGGAGCCGGGGGCGTCGGCGAACATGACACCGAGGTAGTGTTGGACATCAGCCAGCTCGAGCTGGTCTTCACCGACCCAGATTTCCCGGTCGATGGTGAACGTGATTTCGATGTTGTCGGTATCGTCCACTTCGGCCGCCTGGGCCTTGGGCAGATCCACGTCGGTTTCCTGGCTGGACAGAAATGGCGAAATCATCATCAGGGTCAGGACGACCACCAGGGACACGTTGATGATCGGTACAACGGTGGTGCGACTTTCGGTCTGGAATGTGCTTTTCTTCACCGTCATCTCCCTGTTCGGTTCAGCATGGCGAGGGACTCGGCTCCGCTGGCCTTGGCTATATCAAGTACCTCGACGACGGCGCCGAGAATGACGGCGTCGTTGGGTGCGATGACTACGGTTTTGGTGCTGCGCTGGTCCAACTCACGGGTGAGAATGGACTGCAGCGAGTCGACCTCGACCGAGACGCCGTTCAGGGTGATGCCTTCGGGCAGCACCTCGACGGTCAACAGTTCCTTGTCTTCCAGTTCGGTGGGCGTAACCAGGGAACTCTCGGAGCCCGCTTCGGCCTGGTTGACTTGAAATCCGTTCCACATCATGGCCGGCATGGTGATCATGAATACGACGATGAGTGTCGTGGTCACATCGGCCAAAGGCGTGATGTTGGCCTCGTTCTGACCCTGGAGTACGGCGCGTTTGTTCCGCAATGCCATGCTTCGCTTCCTCGGTTTCCGGTTAGCTCAGGATGGAGCTGAGTGTTTCTTCGAATTCGGCTGCTTCGGCAGCTCCGACCTGGGCCTGGCTCACCGGTGCGGGTCGGCTCTGGGGGGCGGCTTTGCGCGCCTGGTTGTACTGGTTCCAGATCGTGAAGAAGGACTCGCGGGCGTCCTCGAGGTGCGCGGTGCGGGTCCGGATCTGGCGCACAAAATAGTTGAAGGCCACCGTGGCGATGACGGCCACGACGATACCGGCGGCAGTGGTCATCAGGGCTTCAGAGACACCCATGGCCACAACGGCGCCGCCGCCGCTGCCGGTCCGCGCGATGGCGGCAAAGGCACGGATGATACCGACCACGGTACCGAACAGGCCCAGCAGGGGCGCAATGTTGCTCATGGTGCCGAGCACGCCGATGTTGCGTTCCATCTCCACCGATTCCAGATCGATGGCGGTGTCCAGGCGTTGCTGCAGCTCATCCCGGCTGCGGTTCATGTGGGTGATGCCCTGAGCCATGACCCGCGCTACGGGCGTCTTCTGCTGCGAGCAGTAGTCCAGGGCAGCCTGCGGGTTGCCCTTCTTGAAACGGCTCGCCAGCTCGCCCATGAACTTCTTGGCATTGGTCCTGGTGGACGAGAAGTAGAGGATGCGCTCGATGGTGAACCCCACCGTAATGATCGAGCACACGGCCAGTACGACCATGGTCGGAGAGGCGAGGAAGAAGTTGATCAATGACATTTCGCCAAACATGTGTTCCGTCCCTTTTCTTGTGGCGGTGCAAAGTGCTGCCACCGTTCCAAATGCTGTGTCGGAGCGTAGGCAGATTGCAATTTGCCTGCTCCGCATCCTGAAATGGTCCCCGTTCCCCCGATTCGAGAAGGTCTGACGGGCTGGGGTCGGAAAACGCAAATCATGTGCCATGGAACAGCGTTCCCTACCGGGGAACGTGGTTTCCCGTAGTGGCTCGGTGTCACAAGCCCAAAAAGGCCCGGACGAGGAGTTCGCCCGGGCCGTGGATGATTTTCTTGATCGTCAGGATGCCTGCTGATCAACCTCCGGCCGAAGCCGTGGGTTGGATCAGGGCGATGCGTTCGCGAGCCATCTCGGTCCATTCGGGTTTGCCGTTGGTATCGATGATCCGCTGCCAGGCATTGCGGGCCGCCGACCAGTCGCCGCGTTCTTCACTCAGTTCGGCCATGCGGGCCAGACTGGCAATGCGGAAGGCGTTGTCGCTTTGGCCCTCGTCGGCAGCCGAACCATAGGCCGTCAGGGCCAAGTCGATCCGGTCGTTTTTCTCCTGGCACTCGCCCTGCCGATAGCGGACTTCGGCCAGGGGGGCATCGCCATAGCTCAAGGCGTGGTCGTAGGCTTCGACAGCCTGTTGGTAGTCGCCCACTTCTTCCTGGTAGAGAGTGGCGATCTGCACCCACAGTCCAGACGCATTTTCATGGCTGGGATAGTCGCTCAGGAAGCGCACGTAACCACCGATGGCGGCATGCCAGTCTTCGACTTCCTGATAGCAGATCGCGGCGTTGTAGGCCGCCAGTGGCGC
>DAOVTU010000620.1 GCA_030632925.1 Candidatus Krumholzibacteriia bacterium
ATTATGCTCTGGCCTTCGGCGGCGAAATGGACAACAGCCGCAACTGGCTGGGCGCCTTGCACCTGGCCGCCATTTACGACCGCGCTCTGACGCCCGTTGAAGTCGCCGACAACTTTGGTGCCGGCCCGGATGGCGGCCTCATGCCCCAGCTCGCGCCTGCCGTGATTTTGCAGGATGTCATCGCTGGCGGCATGTTCGAATTCACCGACACCATCGGCATGAGCGCCGTGGCCAACGACGCCGACGGCACCATCGCCGCGGTCGAATTCAGAGTGGGCGCCACCGTTTTGCACCGCGATGAAACCGCGCCCTACAGCTACGACTGGACCAACCCCGGCGTGGGCGGCCAGCAGATCCAGGCCGTGGCCATCGACAACGACGGGCTCGAAACCGGTTCCGAAATCATCCCCGTTTACGTGGGCTTGCCGGCTTCGTACCAGGCGGCCCTCCACTTGTCGGACGCCTTTTTCGACGCCGACCTGGACCAGCCCTGGACCCTCACCGATACCAGCACTGGTGCCGGCATCAGCCAAAGTGGCGGCTCGGTGCATCTGGCCCTGCCGGGCGCGACGCAGACACCATGGGACGCCACCTTCACCGGCCTGCGCGCTCATCAATCAGAAATCGACACCGATCTGGCCCTCGAGTTGATGATCGACGGCGACGCCTGGCTTGGCGACGGCTTCACCGGCCTGGAAGTGGCCGACAGCCTGGGCGCCTCCGTAAGATTCGTGGCCCAGCGCAGCGCCGATATCTGGACCCTCAGCTGGGGTTCGGCCGCCCTCGGTGCGCCGACCATGATCAGCTCATTGGAACTCGGCACCACCACCGGCCCGCTGTACCTGCAACTGCGTCGCCAGGGCGACACCTGCCAGCTCTTTTACGCCAGCAACGGCCTGGTCTGGCAACCGGTCGCCACGGTTGTGCAGCCCCTCACTTTGAACCGCGCCGGATGGTTCGCCGGCACCCTCGCCGGGCCCGCCACCATCGCCCTGGACCACGCCTTCAATCTCGCGGCGCCCATCGTGCCCGAAGATGGCGAAGCCGGCGACTACGACGGTCCCGTCATCAGCCTGGTGACGGCTATGACCGACTTCAACCAGCTGACCCTCGACTGGGTCACCGACGAACCGGCCTACTACCGCGTCAAATACGGGCTCACCACGAGCTACGAACTGGGCCTCATCGACGGCGGCTTTTTCAGCTTCACCCACCAGGCCATTTTGCCGGTCCTCGCCCCCGGTCTCGCCTACCACGTCCAGATCACCTGCCTCGATACGGCGGGCAATCTGACAGTCACTGCTGACCTCGTCCACCACACCGACATGGTCGCCGTCGCGGCACCTGGGCCAGTGGCGGGCAACGTCTACCGCGAAAGCATTTTGGGCTTTGGCAGCGGCAACGACGACTGGCGCGTGACTGATCCGGATGCTCTCAATTTGGGCGCGGCGGTTTTCCTGCCCAATCCCGTCCTCAGCATCGAAGTGCCCGATTTGACCGGCGCCGTGCGGGCCGAACTGATCATCGACCGCTGGGGCGGGCACCCCGGCACCACGGGCAAGAAAATCCGGCTCAACAACGGCTCCTGGGTGCACCTGAGCGACCCGGTGACCATCCCGGACGACCAGCCCGAGTGTTACGTGTACCAGGACAACCCCATGATCGAGTTGCCTTTGGAGCAACTGACCGCCGGGTTCGTGACCCTCGAAGGATCAGCCGACGAGCAAACCTGTTTCAGTTTCGACTGGGGCCAGTGGGGCTGGTACGCGGCGGTCTTGCGGGTGTACTACGACGATTCGGTGGCGCATCCGGACGGCAGTTTCCTCGTGCCGGCGGCGGGCGATACCATCACCGACAGCGTGAACATTTCGATCAGCGCCACCAGCGGCGGCGTGGTCGACAAGGTGCATGTGTTGGCGCGCTACGAAGGCTTCGATGGCGATGGCGACGGCGACACCGGCGGCTGGCACCGGCGCTACCGGCGCGACCGTTACAACGAAACCGTCAACCTCGAAGGCATCGTGGGCACTGTGCTCGCGGCGCCCTTCGACGTCACCTGGGACGCCGCCTGGATTCCCGACCAGACCGCCGGCAGTGTTGGCTTGCAGGCCCGCATCCGGGACGACTCCGGTCTGTGGTTTGTGACCGAGGTCGACAGCCTTTCGTTGAACCACAGCAATGGCGTGGTCAAGTCCTACTCACTGCTTGATGTGCCGCGGGCCTTCTGGGTGCGCGCAGGCCAGACCAAAACCGCCACCTTCAACATCCCGGCGGCCGACAGTTTGTCCCAGGCCTCGGAGGCTTTGCTGACGACCAACACCTGGAACGGGCTCGACGGCGGCACCGTTCGGGTCAACGGCACCACGGTGGCCACCAGCTTTGGCAGCAGCCACTTTTTCAGCCACGACACCTTTGCCTTCTCGCCGGCAATTCTGGACACGGCCGACAACGTCCTGAGTATTTATTCGAGCACTCCTGACCACGGCATGGAAATGTTGTGGCCCGGCCCCCTGGTCACCGTGCGTTATGGTCCGGCCCTGCCGCCAGCAGCGATTGCCGCTCGCCAACCCGGCGATACCAACGGCGACCAGCAGGTCGACAGCCGGGACGCCCAACTTGTTCTGGAGCACTTGGTCGGCGCCGTGAACCTGCGCGGTTCAGCGCGCACCGCGGCGGACTTCGATGGCAATGGTGTGGTGGGAATTTCCGATGCCGCTGCCGTTGTGGGCCACGTGGCCAAA
>DAOVTU010000389.1 GCA_030632925.1 Candidatus Krumholzibacteriia bacterium
GTGCCCACTGAATCAAGAATACGAGCTACCCATGGGTCAGTTTCCGATACTTGATCCTGTGCGGCTGATCCGCATCTTCACCCAACCGCTTGCGACGATCCGCCTCGTACTCGGAATAATTCCCCTCATACCAGACAACGTTGCTGTCCCCTTCGAAGGCCAGGGTATGGGTACAGATCCGATCCAGGAACCAGCGATCATGGCTGACCACGACCAGGCAGCCGCCGAACTGGATCAACGCATCTTCCAACGCGCGCAGGGTGTCGACGTCCAGGTCGTTGGTGGGCTCATCCAGCAGGATCAGGTTCGCGCCGCTTTTCAGCAGACGCGCCAGGTGCACCCGGTTGCGCTCGCCGCCGGACAGCGTGCCGACCTTGCGCTGCTGGTCGTGCCCCCTGAAGTTGAACCCGGAGCAGTAGGCGCGGCTGTTGACCATCACGCCGCCCAGGTCCAGTTCGTCGGCGCCGCCGGAAATGTTTTCCCAGACCGTCTTTTCGCCGTCGAGGTCGTCGCGCGACTGGTCCACGTAGGCCAACTGCACGGTGTCGCCGACGATCAGTTCGCCGTTGTCGGGGGTTTCCTCGCCGGTGATCATGCGCATCAGGGTGGTTTTGCCTGCTCCGTTGGGTCCGACCACACCCACGATGCCGCCACGCGGCAGGTTGAAATTCAAATCGTCGAACAGCAGCTTCTCGCCGTAGGCCTTGCTGACCTTTTCGGCCTTCACGACCACGTTGCCCAGCCGTTCACCCGCGGGGATGCGGATCTGGGCGGTGCCCTGCTGCATTTCGCGGTCCTGGCTGACCAGGTCTTCATATTGGCTGACGCGTGCCTTGCTCTTTTTCTGCCGCGCCTTCTGCGAGGCGTTGACCCATTCCAGCTCCCGCTGGAGGGTTTTAAGGCGCTTGCTGTCCTTCTTGTCCTGCTCCAGGAGTTTGTCCTGCTTTTGTTCCAGCCAGGAGGAGTAATTGCCTTCCCAGGGGATGCCGTGGCCCATATCCAGCTCCAGGATCCAGCCGGTGACGTTGTCCAGGAAGTACCGGTCGTGGGTCACGATCACCACGGTGCCTTCGTATTCGCGCAGATGGCGCTCCAGCCAGGCCACCGATTCGGCGTCCAGATGGTTGGTGGGCTCATCGAGCAGCAGCAGGTCGGCCCGGCTGAGCAGCACCTGGGCCAGGGCGGCACGGCGGCGCTCGCCACCGCTGAGTTTGTCAACGGGCGTGTCCCAGGTATTCTTGCGCAACCCCACACCGCGCAGAGCGGTTTCCAACCGTGATTTCATGGTGTAACCGTCGCGGCGTTCGAATTCTTCCTGCACCTTGCCTTGTTCAGTGACCAGCGCGTCGTGCAGTTCGGGCGGCGCGGCGGCGATTTCGGCAGCCAGTTCGAGCAACCGGAATTCCAAACCACGTTCCACTTCAAAGGCCGCGTTGGCCACGGTTTCGCGCAGGCGGCCGTCGCTGTTTTGGGTCACATCCAGGGTGGTTTCCTGGCGCAACAGGCGCATGGTGGCGCCGCCCAACAACTGGCGAGAGCCGTCCTGCAGTTGCAGATCGCCGGTCATGGCCGACAACAGCGTGGTTTTGCCCGCTCCGTTGGCCCCCACCAGGGCGTACTTCACCCCGGCCTGGATGGCGACGTTCACGCCACGCAGGATTTTTTCACGACCGTAGTCGAAGTGGGCGTTTTGCAGGGAGAGCAGGGCCAAGTCGGGGTCCTCATCACAATCAGGTTCCATGTCCAGCAGGTGTTCGTCCAATATCGGCCATTGTGGCGCCGATGGCCAAAAAAAAGGCCCTTCCCAGACTCAGCGGGAAAGGCCTTTAAATCTCAACTCCATCTGTCTACGAAACTGCGTGCGGGCTCTTCCGGTACTTCAGCGGCGACAAACCGCAGCGGTCCTTGAAAGTCCGCGAGAAGTGGGCCAAGCTATTGAAGCCACACTTCCGGCTGATCGCGTCGACAGAAAGATCAAAGCGGCGCAGCAGGCTTTTGGCATTTTCAACCCGAACCTGGATCAAATAATCGCTGAAGCTCATGCCAACCTCGGACCGGAACAAGTTCGAGAAATACCCCGGTGACAGGTTGACCGTTTCGGCCATCTTGTCGCGGTTGATGTTCTCGGCAAAATGCGCCAGCACGTAGCGGCAGGCATATTCCGCCCGGTAGTCTTGCAGGTTGTGCGATGCGTGCACCGTATTGCCTTCTTCGTCCACCAGGACGATCTCGGGCAGGCTCTCGCTCCAGAGGTCTTCGTCGCCCGGAATGGGCATGACCGCCGGATCCATGACAGCGCCCGGCATTCCGGCCGCTTGGGTTTCGCCCACGGCCCGTGCTTGCGCAAAGCCGGGAGCGGTGACCCGATTCAGGAATTCCGTCACAAAGTGGGCAGTCTTGACCACGTTGGATTTCTGGGAAACCAGAACCGGCGCATTCGTCATCTGCTTGTATTTGGCCAAGACATTTCGCAACGCATTGGGAGTCTCGGCCGCATAAACAAAGATGAAACTGGCCGAGGCAATAGCCTCCGTCGATTCACCCTGTTGCAAGCGATGCATCAGAATTTGCGAACCAAACAGGGCCAGGCACAACTCCGTGGGGTTGGCCTCAACCTGCGGGCAAAGAAAGAGAATCCTCTGACTCTCGTCTCTGCCGTGAACCATTTGCTTCGGATAAGTCGGAAACTCGATCACAAAACTGGTCCATGGCTCTTGTAAAGCTTCTAGTCTTTCTTCCACAATCATTCCCCCAAGCAAAAAATCGTTCTTGGGCAGCGCAAAGGTGTACATAAACACAAATTTCTACTGCTAACGTGATGAATAATACGATGCCGCATGGGGGCTTGTCTATCAAAAAAAACAAAACTATCACATTATTTTGGTGCGATTGTGCGAAAACGACCCTAAATCACTCTGAAAAATGGCTTTCTGTGGGGTGCACCTGACCATAAATCTCTTTAAAACCCACCATTAGGTGCAGAATACACGTGTTTAGGAAAAAACATGGGCAACCCGGGAAATTTGCAGAAGTTACCAAATTTAGGCAAGATTAACGCAGATATACGATGCGACGAGTTACGCTCCAATTATCCATTTGGAGCTTACAGAAATACGTACCCGCAGCCACCCGCCGACCAAAATTGTCAGTGCCGGTCCATTGCACCGAGCCTTCTCCCGGTCCCTGGCTCCCCGAGAAGAGAGTCACCAATTCCTGGCCATTAATAGAGTAGATCTTGACCGATATGTTCGGCGCGCCTCCCTGCCAGGGCACCATGGCCTGCAGGTCCAGCCCTACGGGTGGATCTTCGTTCTTATCCCAAACAAAGGCTTCGGCCATGGTGGCCGGAACCAGGTAGCGCATCCGGATCACATCGCGGAAAGGATTGGGGAACCCTTCGAGCAATTGGGGCGACAGGGTGGGGCGCTGGGAACTGGACTTCAGCAGTTGTTCCTGGTCGACTTGCTGGAGTTGGTGGCTTGGGTCCACCACCAGTTCGGCACCCCTGGCCTCGTTGACAAAAATTTCCCCCAGATTGACCGGCGGTTTCTCCGTGGGCACGGCCTCGATCGGTGCCGTGAACGGCCGGCCATTCAGGTAGGAGCCCGAAATTTCGCTGGCCGCGGCCAAAAGGCTGGGCTCTGACGTGGCAAAGGTGAACTGCAGGCGACCCGAGCCCTGGTGATCCAACAGGGTGGTCATCTCGGCATAGGGATCGGCCAGGCGGTCATGGGGCCGGCTCAACAGCGCAGCATTCATGCAGATCCACGGCACCGCAACCACGGGGCCTGCGTCCGGCTGCCAGAGAATTTCCCGCGGTGCACCAAGATACACACCCGCCAGGCGGAACAGGTCGGGGTCCAGGGCACCATTGGCTAGGGGCGTGAGGCGTTCCGTCACCTGCAGCTCGGCGTCGGCGTTCAGTTGCCATTGGAATTCCGGTGCCGCGGACAAACGGCAATGCACGCACAGCGGCGGCACGATCCAGGGAGCCTGCTGGCCGGTCACCCTGTCGGTCACGCCGGCCCGCACCCGGGTTGTTTCGTTCAACATGTGATTCAACTGCAGCCATGATTCTGCCACACAGACAGCCACAGACAGTGGCTGCTCACTCAGCTGCAAATCCAATACGCCCCCGTCAAGTACGGTGCGTCCGGCGGA
>DAOVTU010000601.1 GCA_030632925.1 Candidatus Krumholzibacteriia bacterium
CCCGCTTTGATTCGGGCCAGGCCACTTTCCAGTGCGAAGATTTTTCCATGGTCGAGTTGGCCGACAGCATTCTGGTCCGGTTCGAAGGCTTGGCCGCGGAAAAAGAAGTGAAGCTGGATCTGGTGGCGGAGAACGACGCGGGCCAAGTGCAGGCCGACCCCTTGCAGATCGCCCAGGTCCTGCAGAACCTCGTGGAAAACGGCATCAAGTTCAACGAACCCGGCGGCACCGTCGTCATTGGAATTGAAAAAATCGGGGAGCGCGTCGGCATCTCGGTGCGCGACACCGGACACGGCATCCCGACCGAAGACCTGCCCCACATTTTTGACCGCTTCTTTACCGGAGATGAAAGCCGCACCCGCGTGATGGCCGATCCGGACCAGGCCGGCAACGGACACCATCTGGGGCAAAGCTCAGGCCTCGGCCTGGCCATTGCCGCCAAGATTGTCGCCGGCCACAACAGCATGCTGCGGGTCGAAAGCCGAGTTGACGAAGGCACCACTTTCCGCTTCCAGCTCAATCGGGCCCAGGGAGATTCTCAGGTTGACCTTCAGGAATCCGCCGGCGCGTCCTGATCGGTGCGCCGCAGTTCCCAGATCACCGCCATGGCCCCGACGATTCCCAGCCCAAAGAGCGGCCAGGCTTCCTGACCTGCACCCAGGACAACCTTGCCCAGGCCGAAGATCAGGCCGTAAACACCCAGACTTCCCAGTAGCCAAACCAGCAATCGCGACCACCGGAATCCGTCACATTTCACCTCGGGATTACCCTTGGCCACCGGCCCCCAGAATCCACCGGGCCGCACTTTGGTGTAGAACGAAGCCAGGCGAAAGTTGTCAACGGGTTTGGTCAGCAGGGTGACTGTCAGCCAAACCGCGATGGTCACCGGCACCAGAATCATGGCCTTGTGGTGGGTTTCGAGGTCCATGCCGCCAAAGCGCATCGGGGTGGCAAAAAGCTGATACTCGGAACCGCGCTGAATGGCCGCCACGACCTCGAAGCCAACAGCCAGGGTCACCGACGAAGCCAGGGCCGCTATCTCACTCCAGGCATTGATCCGCCACCAGAACCAGCGCAAAATCAACACCGGCCCGATGCCCGCCCCCAGGGCCCACACAAAGAGCCAGGCCTTGCCGATACTGGACAGGAAAAAGGCCACGATCACGGCGCAGATCATCATCATCAAAACGCACAATTTGGCCACCAGCACGAGTTGCTTTTCGGAGGCCTCCGGCCTCAGGAAACGTTTGTAGATGTCGTTCACCAGATAACTCGCGCCCCAGTTCAGGTGCGTATCGATGGTGGACATGAAGGCCGCAAAAAAGGAGACCAGCAGCAGGCCCAGCAGGCCCGGCCCCAGCACTTCGAGCATGACCAGCGGATAGGCCGCCTCGTCACCTCGGCCATCGGGCATGGTGGGAAACAGCACCAGCGAAACCAGGGCCGTCATGATCCAGGGCCAGTAGCGCAAGGCGTTGTTGGCCACCACGAACCACAGAGTGGCGCCGCGGGCGTGGCGCTCGTTCTTGGCCGCGGCCATGCGCTGGATCAGGTAACCGCCGCCGTCGGCGTTGTGACTTGCCCACCACATCAGCGAAACGAAAATCAAGAACTTGAAGAAATCTGATTCCAGGCCCAGGCCACCGCCCGGTATGAAAGCCATGGTATTGTCGGTGAACAAGGGTGATTCGGTCAGGCGTTGCTTCAATTCCGCCACGCCGCCCACATGCTTGACCGCCAAAACCGACACCGTGATCGAGCCCGCCATGGCCAGGAAGAACTGAATCACGTCGGTGATCACCACGCCCCAGAAGCCCGCCAACAAGGCGTACGACAAGGCCAGCGCTGCGCCAACAATGACGGCCAACTGGGGATCGATCCCCAGCACGGCCTCGGCCACCGTACCCATGCCTTTGAGCACCCAACCGAGCACGATAAAGTTGTACAACAGGGCAAAATAGCTGGCCTTGAAACCGCGCAAGAAAGCCGCCGGCTTACCGCTGTAGCGCATCTCGATCAGTTCGTTGTCCGTCATCACTTCGGCCCGGCGCCAGAAGCGTGAAAACAGGAATACGGCCAACATCTGGCTCAGCACATAGTGCCACCCAAACCAGTTGTACCAGATGCCATGGTCCCGGATGAACCCCGTGACGGCCAGGGGCGTATCGGCGGCAAAAGTCGTGGCCACCATGCTGGTGCCCAGCACCCACCAGGGCAGACTGCGGCCGGACAGGAAGTACTGCTCGGTGGACTCGGAGGCGCGCTTGCGGAAGCCCAGCCCCAACGCCACCGTCAGCAGGACATAGGCGCCGATGACGAGCCAATCGTTCAGATGCAGATGTTCCATTGATCGAATTCCACGGATTGGGGTCAGAGCCGATGTTTGCGGCAGGGTTGTCTGGGCAAAGGCAATCTGGACAAAGGCTATCTGGACAAAGGCTACCGGGGCAAACTAGCACGGAAGTCTGTTCCCGTAAAGACACGGCAGCATCCCAAAACGAAACCGCCGATCCAACTGGATCGGCGGCCTCTTTCCCCACCAGCGTCCTCCCATCCCAAACTATCTGACCAGGGTCATCTTTCGGCTCAGCTGCCCCTGGGCAGTTTTCAACACGTAGTGGTACACGCCCGAGGCGGTGCCCCGTCCGGCGTTGTCCTTGCCATCCCATAGCAAGTGGTGTGCACCCTCGACCAGGTCCGACTCGTTCACCAGAGTCCGCACCAGAGCACCCCGCTCGTCGTAGATACGCAGGCTGACAGGACCGCGGGCGGGCAGCGAAAAATCGATCCAAGTCTGCGGATTGAATGGA
>DAOVTU010000538.1 GCA_030632925.1 Candidatus Krumholzibacteriia bacterium
CCTGTTGCTCTATCTGGAGAACCTGACCAACCGTGCCTTTGTCAGGGTCTACGGTGTGCGCCATCATTTGGGCGAGGCCTTTGTCGTATTTCTGACCAAGCGCTTTCCCCGCGAGGTCCGCAACTACAAGTGGTTGATTGCACTTTCGGCGGCCTTCTTTCTGCTGGGCATGAGCGTGGGTATGGTGCGGGTGAACCAGGATCCGGAAAATTTCTACAACATCGTGGACGCGTCCTATGCCTCAGGCCGCAACCCTGCTTCGACCACCGAAGAATTGCGCAGCGTCCTGTTCGAGACCGATGCCAGTATCATGTCGGCGCTGACTCATTTCACGTCATTCCTGTTTACCCACAATGCCCAGATCGGAATCCTCAGTTTTGCCCTGGGGTTTGCCGTCGGGTTGCCGGTGTTCTATTTCATGTTCGTCAACGGACAGGTGTTGGGGGCGTTTGCCGCTCTTTATTCTCAACACGGCTTGTCTCTGGAGTTCTGGGGCTGGATTCTGCCCCACGGCGTGACTGAACTGAGCGCCATCATCTTCTGCGGCGGTGCGGGCCTGATCCTGGCCCGGGCCCTGATTTTTCCAACTGCGGTCTCGCGCCTGGAGAACCTGGCTGCCGAAGGCAAACGGGCCGGTATGATTGTGGTGGGCTGTGTTCTCATGTTCGCCATTGCCGCACTTCTCGAGGGCTTTTTTCGCCAGATGGTCACCCATACCGGAATTCGCTACGCGGTGATGAGCGTGACGCTCGGGTTGTGGGGCTGGTTCTTTGTCAAAGCCGGCAGGGAGCGGTATCCATGACCACCACCACCGGTGCCCGCCTCCATCGCGCCGAAGATAAGAAGAATGTCTTCAACCTCGTCACGCCCGAAGGCGTGCCACTGTCGCTGGAAATCGCCTTGGCCGGCGACCGCATCACGGCCTTCATGATCGACGCACTGGTCATCGTGGCGATCACGATCGTTGTGAGTCTGCTTGCTTTCTTCAGTCGTATCCTGGAATTCGGCGCCATCTCCCTGATCGTTTCTTTTCTCCTGCGCAATTTCTACTTCATGTTTTTTGAGCAGAAATGGCAGGGCGCCACGCCGGGCAAACGCAACCGCAAGCTGAGGGTCATCGACGCCGGAGGTGGTCTGCTGTCAGTCGAGGCGGTGATCGTGCGGAATCTGACCCGGGATATCGAAACCTTCATTCCCCTGATGGTTCTGATGTATCCCACGCAGATCTGGCCCACGGCACCACCGTTTGTTGCGCCGGTGGCCGGGTTGTGGTTCGTGGTTCTGGGACTCATGCCCTTGTTCAACAAAAACCGCCGGCGGGTGGGAGACCTGATCGCCGGCACGATGGTCATCGCCTCACCCCAGGTCGAATTGCTCGGCGATCTGGCGGACAACAACGTGACGGTGAAGAAAGAGGACACCGCTGAGGGTTACGCCTTCAACAAGGCCCAGCTCTCGGTCTATGGCGTCTATGAATTGCAGGTGTTGGAAAAAGTCTTGCGTCGGTCAGGCTTTGATGACGCCGACGAGCAGTTGATGACCGTGCGGGAAAAAATCTGTGCCAAGATCAATTGGACTGAACAAGTGACGGATGACCTGGCTTTCCTGGCTGCCTTTTATGCGGCCCAGAGGGCTCATCTGGAGGGCCGGATGCTTATGGGAGTTCGCCGCGAGGACAAGTTCGGGGGCATAGACCCCGCGGCAGAAGATGTCGAATAGCAGGATCTACTCGAAAACCGAGGCCAGATCTTCGGTTGCCACACCGTCGACTTCCTGGCGCAATGAATAGTAGCCGACCGTCACGATCACCGAAGCCAGGGCCGCGGCCAATCCCGTGGTCACCACCATGACCGGCAAACTGATCAAGGCTGCGGAAACGGTGCCAGGCACGACTCCCATGGTCCCGATGGCGGCGGCAATCCCGAAGTTGACGCCTGAAGCTATCCCACTGATGATTCCCGATACGATTGTAATCCCAAAAATCTGGAGACGATATCCTGTCGTCAACGCCCTGCTGCGCGAGAGAGCATGGCCGACGCCGCCTTTTTCCACCATGGTTACGGGAATGGCAACCCACAGCATCAGGGAAATGATGATGCCCGGAATGACCAGGAAAAGGAACCCGAGACCGGTTAGAAAAAGCGTAGCCAGGGATACCAGGAACAGGTAACCAAGACGCCTGAGGGCCACGTTCCAACTGGCGCCCAAGGCCATCTTTTGTCCTGTGAGATGCTGGTACACACCAAACGTCACTACGCCCTGCAACAGGAACGTGGCAAAGAGGGAGAACGGCATTGCCAGGAAAACCACCGTGGGGTTTTCGGGCTGGCTCTCGGTGAACAAGGTCGGGAGCGAGGCGAAGAATCCAATCACGAGCATGAATGGAAAATTTTTCGATAAAATATCAAAACTTTTGCTCAGCACCTGCCCGGCTGAAAATCCGTTTTCCATGGGTCCCCCTGTTTTGGTCATGAGCGGTCGATGTCCGAAGTGAGAATCCGGCAATGATGTGTTCTTGTCAATGGCCGTTGACGCTTCTTATTCAAGGATGCCCAGAATCCTGAAAAAGCCTGGCCGGATACGGACCAAATATCCGTCATTAGCAGTGACAGGGTCTGTATTTACCTGACCGCAGATCTTCAACGTTTTAACCCGGAGTCCTGCCAATGTACCGTTTTAAGCTCTCCAGCTTGGTTCTGTTGACTTTTGCCCTGAGTGTGGCGCTGCCCGCAATAGCCCAGGAAGACCCGCCGGAACTGCTTTCGTCCACCGAACCGGTGTACCTGCCCGATGGGAATTTGATCAGTTCGATGCATGACGTGGTCTTTGACGATGTCGGCAACATGTATGCGATCAGCAGTTTCAAGTCGCTGATCGTGAAGTACGATGCGGATGGCGTTTATGTCGAAACCTTTGGTTCAGGCCGCGGCACCGGCGACGGCCAGTTCGATGCTCCGGAGAATCTGGCCCTGGATGCGGCGGGCAATATTTTCGTATCCGACAAGGACAACCACCGGATCCAGAAATTTTCCAGCACCGGCGTATTCCAGTTCGCTTTTGGCGGCCTTGGCTCGGGAGATGGCCAGCTCATGACACCCCGCGGAATTGCTGTGCATCCCAACGGGGACATCTATGTTTGTGACTGGGGCAATCACCGCATGCAGGTTTTTGATTCTGCC
>DAOVTU010000398.1 GCA_030632925.1 Candidatus Krumholzibacteriia bacterium
ATGTGAACACTTTTGCGCCTGAACTGCGCAACCGTATCGAGTTCTACAAGGGTGATCTGCCGATCTTCGATCACTTCGAGATTGAGCAGGAGATCAAGAAGACCCTCGACAAACGTGTGTGGATGAAAAAGGGCGGCTACCTGATCATCGAGCCCACTGAGGCCCTAGTCACCATTGATGTCAATACGGGCCGTTTCACCGGACGTCGCAATCAGGAAGAAACCATCTTCCAGACCAACATGCTGGCGGCCCGTGAAGTGGCCAGACAACTGCGTTTGCGCGACTTCGGCGGCATCGTCGTCATCGACTTCATTGATATGGAGAGCGAAGGCAACAAGAAGCGGGTCTTCAACGAACTGAAGGACCACCTGCGGCGCGATCGGGCGCGGCACAAGGTCTTCCAGGTGTCGGGGCTGGGCCTGGTGGAGATGAGCCGCCAGCGCGTGCGACCCTCGCTGATTTCCCAGTTGTCCGACGACTGCCCCTATTGCACCGGCACCGGCAAGGTCATGAGCATGGAGACGATGAGCAACCGCATCGAGCGGCTGGTCCATCGCATTGCCATCGTGACCCGCGAGCGGCGCCTGCAGATCCAGGCCAACCCGGTGTTGGCCCTGTACCTGCTGGAAGAGCGTCCCGAACAATTCCGCGACCTGTGCAGCACCTTCGATTTGGACCTGAACGTCCTGGACGACGCCACACAGCATGTGGAGGAGTTCCGCATCGTGAGCCTGGATTCGGGCAAGGATCTGATCGCCGAGTTCGAGAAGAAGGCGCGCAGCGGGCGTTAGTACTCGTTCATCAGGGATAAAAAAATACTCCGGACCGAAAGCCTGCGGGCTTGGTCCGGAGTTTTTTTAATATTCTTAAGCGGGTGGGTCGACCTGCAGCTTGTTGGTGAACTGCAACCGGGCCTTGGCTGCGAAGTGGTTGGCCAGGACTTTATTGCGCGGTCCGGGAGTCAGCCGCCGGAGCAAGGACTTGCCCCCGTATTCGGCCAACTGGGCCAAGCGGAACCCCAAAACCTGGCGCGGCCCGTAGTTCTTCCTGATGAAGAGTCGGTAGCTTTTCTGAAACTGCTTCAGGCTGAACAGGCTGGCCTGCTCGGCGGCCTGCCCTTCGAGGTGGACGATCTCGGTCTCGGCGCAATACCAGTTGTCCAGGCCAGCCTGCATGGCCCGCCAACACCAGTCCGTTTCCTCGAAATACATGAAGAACTGCTCGTCCAGGGGACCAATACTTTCCAGGGCGGCGCGCGGCATCATGAAGCAGGCGCCCATGATATATTCCACAGTGTGGGAGGCCTCGGAGCGCTCGGGTACAAAGACGATGCGGTCAGCCAGTGGGCCCCTCAAAAAGAACCGTTTGGGATCCAGCAAGCCCAGCCAGTGAAAGCGCGCGCGCGGGAAATACCCTCCGGATATGGTCGGCCGGGTGTCGCCGTCGACCAGACGCGGCCCCACCACACCGACATTTTCTTTGCTGTTGAGGAAGCGGTACAGGCGCGTCAGGGAAGAGGGTGGGCAAACCGTATCGGGGTTGAGCAGCAGCACGGCCTGCCCGGTGGCGTGGGGCAGGGCCAGGTTGTTGCCACGACTGAAGCCCAGGTTTCCGCCCGACTCCATCAATCGCACTTCGGGGAAATCAGCCAGGACCATGGCCGCCGAATCGTCGGCCGAGGCATTGTCCACCACCAGGACTTCGGTCTGCAAACCCTCGGTCGCCGCGGGCAACGAGGCCAGGCACCCGCGCAGCAAGTCGCGGGTATTCCAGTTGACGATGATGATGCTGAGGTCCATGGGTGGCTGCTACTTGCGTCCGGCCCGGCGCAGGATTTCCTGCTCTTCATCCGACAGACTCTGCAACCCCTCACGGGAGATCTTGTCCAGGATGGTGTCGATTTCCGAACGCTTGCCCCGGCCCTTGGCGGTCCCAGCACTGCCGTTGCCGGGCTTGGCCTGACCGCTGTCCGTTTTGGCGGACGGCCGCACGATCTTCATCTTGCGCTTGGTCTGCCAGCGCCGCCAGGCACCGCTGATGTCGCCACCCAGGCTTGATCCCATTCCCGCACTGAGCGAAGGAATGGTCACTTTGAGGAAAATGAAACCGGCAATCATGCCGCCCAGATGGGCCAAATGAGCGATGTTGCCACCGTTACCACCACCGGTGCTGTTCATCAGGGCCATGACGCCAAAAGCGATCACCGCGTATTTGGCCTTCATGGGGAAGATCATCATGACCAGGATGACCGAATTGGGGAAGGTCATGCCGTAGGCCAGCAGGATGCCGTAGAGAGCCCCCGAGGCACCGAGCATCTGGGTACCGGCACTGGCACCGGCCAGATTGAACAGGCCGTAGGTGACCGCTCCACCGAGTCCACAAACGATGTAGTAGATCAGGAAGGTGCGCATGCCCCAGCGGCGCTCGATCTGGGTGCCGAACATCCACACGCCGAGCATGTTGAACAGGATGTGGATAAAACTACCGTGCAGGAACATGTAGGTGAAGAAGCGCCAGATTTGGAGGCTGTTTATTGCCTTCTGGGGAATGAACGTCAGCAAGGATTCGAGCAGGTCCGGCTGGATGGACCGCAGGATGGACTGCAGAACGAACATCACGCCGTTGGCGATCAGGAGCAGCTTGACACCGGGTGTGAGTCCCATGCCGCCGAACGCCATGCGTCCGCCGGGAGGTCCGAAGTTGCGCATCAGGTGAGTCCTTCCCCGAGATGGCTGGAGTGGGCCGGATCGATCGGATTCCGGCGAAGTCGTTTGTGCACATCAAAAATACACCAGAAGGTCGGGATCGGCACGAAAAATCCCGGTCTGGCAGGTATCGGCTGATTGGGGGGCTAGTTGACTCCCGCCGGCAAAAAAAAGAGGGAGCCCGCAGGCTCCCTCTCATCCCCGAACGATTCCGGGTCTTTACATCTCTAGCGGAAAATCGCACCCATGGCCGCGGCGGCCTCGGGCGTGATGCTGATCTTCCTCGGTTGGTCAGACGACGTCGGCGCCGGGCTGGTCACTCCGTAAGTCGGATCCCAGCTCAGAGCCGTCACATCCACCGGGGGGATGCTGGAGCCATCGAGGCCATTGATCACGTCAATGAAGCCGTTGGCAATGTGGCCATAACCCTTGTTGTTCGGATGCACACCGTCAAGGCTGAAGGCCGTCATGCCGGCAGCTGTCGGCGTATCACCGATCTGGAACCACAACAGGAGGAAGTGGGTCTTTTCGGTGTCAGACAAACCATTCAGCAGGGCATCGGCATCCATCACGCCACACTTGGCGATACCGGAAGCATTGACGCCCGCCGACACACCGTTGATGACCGCGTTGTATCCGTCGACCGTATCCTGGATCAATTGCGCCTCGGCGCCCGTCAAGGTCAGGTTCGAAGGAATCGGCGTGGTCGGCAGATTGGAGCTGATGAAAGACATGGTGGGGAACAGCACAAACTGGACATCTGCTTCTTCATAACCGCCGGGCCAGCTGGCACCGATCTGGCCTTGCACGACGTTGTCGAACAACGATTCGGGCATGAAGAAAGGAGCTGCCGAAATGCTCGGGATGGTCGCGGTCACGATGGTGGCCGGGAATCCGTTGCGATTGGCCAAGCCACCCGCCAGGGTCTGCAACATCAGCGTGTATTCGGCTGTGAAGTCGCCGATGCTGGTGATGGGAGCGGATCCAAGAGCGCCCGGGTTGCCACCGGTAGCGGCGCCCAGAATGTCATTGTTGCCCAGCCAAACGGTGGTCAGGGCTCCGCCCTTGGCAATGGCCTTGTAGTGCATGGAACCGGATTCGGTCGTCATGCCCGGGGCCAGGGTTACCGTTTGGGTGCCAAACAGGGTGTTGGTGCGGTTGATGAACTCGAAGAACGAATTGGGCGCTCCCAGCAGGGCACCAAAGCTGGTGGCTGCGTCGACGGCGTTGCGGCCATCGGTCAGGAAAGCTCCCGGCACTCCGAGGTTGTGGTAAGCCGTCGGCTGGGTTGCAGCCAACAGGATGCTCTGGATGTCGGCGGCGGGGGTCTCGGCGACTACGCCGATGCCACCGATGCCGTCAAAGTGCAG
>DAOVTU010000498.1 GCA_030632925.1 Candidatus Krumholzibacteriia bacterium
AATGCTGTTGCTGGGTGAGCGCATGGGGGCGGTGGAGGCGGCCAGTTACGGCCTGGTGAATGCCGTCGTGCCGGCGGATCAGTTGATGGCCAAAGCGCGGGCCTGGGCCGACCAATTGGCCGGCGTGACGCCACTGGCCCTGCAGTCGGTCAAGGAACTGCTGCGCGCCATCGAGGGCGACACCGTCCAACAGGCGTTCCAGACCATGCGTACCGCCGATTTGCCGATCTACCGGGCTTTGCTCAGTTCAGATGACGCGCAGGAGGGCATCAGCGCATTCGTTGAGAAGCGCAAGGCCGACTTCAAAGGCAAGTGAGGCAGAGGGTTCTTAACGACATGACAGAGAAGTTCACAGGCATCGAGCCCCGTAAGGTGCACCACGTCACCTGCATTGGCGCCGGGCCCATTGGCGCAGGCTGGTCCGCCTGGTTCCTTGCAAGGGGTTACAAGGTTACCGCCTATCTTCATGACCTGGCGGCCGAGGAGACTTCCCTGCGTTCGCTGATTGACACGGCCTGGGTCAGCCTGGAGGCACTGGGGCTTGCCCCGGGCGCTTCGCGCGACAATCTCTTTTGCACCAGCGACCTTGCAGAATCAGTGGCCGGGGCCGAATTCGTGCAGGAATGTGCGCCTGAGGACCTCGAGTTGAAACAGACGCTGTATGCCCGGCTGGGAGAACTCGTGCCCACAAACGTGGTGATTGCCTCGAGCACCTCCGGCCTGCCCATGACGGACATCCAGGCCAGGTGCCCCAGCCCCCAACGCACGGTGGTCGGACACCCGTTCAATCCACCCTACCTGCTGCCCCTGGTCGAAGTCGTTGGCGGTGCAAAAACAGATCCGGAGGCGGTGAAGTGGGTCGTCGATTTCTACCGGATTGCCGGCAAGGCGCCACTCGCCCTGTCCCGGGAAATCCCGGGATTCATTGCCACCCGCCTGCAGGAAGCCATGTGGCGCGAAGTCCTGCACATGGTCACCAATGATGAGGCGACCGTGGAGCAAATCGATTTCGCCATCGTCAACGGCCCGGGACCACGCTGGGCAATGATGGGGCCATGCCTTACCTACCACATCGGAGGTGGCGAGGGCGGCATGGCCTATTGCCTGGATCAATTTGGCCCGGCACTGAAGCTTCCCTGGACCAGGCTGGAAGCCCCCGAACTGACCCAGGAATTAAGGGATCGCCTTGTCGAAGGCGCTGCACAGGTGGCTGGAGATCGTGATTACACAACATTGAACCGGCAAAGAGACCTCGGTCTCGTCGCCATCAGTAAAGCCTTGAAACCCTGAACAGAGCTTAATAGCCGCGGCGTTTTTTCTCACTGGCCACCGCCGCCTGCCGCTCTGGCGAAGACAGCAACTCGCGACGCTGCTTATCCCACTCCCCGGGGTCGTAGTCGATGCCGTCGATCGCATTGAGCAGTTGCTTGGTTGCCGCTACTGCCGAGGCGAAGTTGCCCGTGGCTGCCTGGGCAATCTTCAGGGCCGCTTCGTAACTGGCGCCCTCAACCACGTGGGATACGATGCCGGCCCGCAGGGCCGCATTTGCATCAAGGCGCTCGCCAAGCACCAACAGGCGGAAAACGGCGTCACGGCCGAGCAATTGCCGCATTCTCACGATGGAGCGCGGATTGTAGAGCAAGCCGAGGCGGGTGGCTGGCACCTGGAAGAAAGCATCCCTGGAAGCGATGCGATGGTCACAGCTCAAGGCGAGGTCGAAGGCGCCGCCCAGGCAAGGACCATCGATGGCGGCGATCACCGGAACCGGCAGGTCCCGAATTTTTAGTGTCACTTCTTCAATGGCATCATCCATGCCCAGGTCTTGAAGGGTTCCAGTCAGGTCAGTCAGGTCAGCACCCGCGCTGAAACTCCCGTCGACACCACTGACAATCACTGCAGACGTGTCGCCACGGATTTCGCTCGAGAGAGCATCGCTCAGCCGGGCCAGTAAGGTGAGCGACAAGGCATTTCGGCGTTCGGGCCGGTTCAGGAAGAACGAAACGACTCCCTCCCCGTGCACCACTTGGATCGGTTCATTCATGCCTGCGGCCAATATGAATCAAGTTTTTCACAGTGGAACTTTAACAACTAGTTCTGTCCCAGCGCAATATGCGTGGGCTTCAGGAAAATAGGCTATTATTCTTCCTTGTAACTTACTTTTCACAGAATCCGCACAAATGCTGCATGTTGCTCATGGCCGGGGTGAACTCGGTATTCTTCCTGGACACGATGAAGAAACCGGATGAAAAGCCAAGGAGGGAGGGGGCAAGATAAATGATGAATAGCAACAACAGCCATCAGGTTTTGGCCAGACTTTTGGACCAGGCTTATATGGAAGTGTTTCCCACCAAGACCATCCTGGATCGGCTGATTCACATTCCACGGCATTCCTATGTCTCGATTACCTGTTCCCCCGTGAAGGGCCTCGAGCCCACGCTGAAACTGGTGGAGCAGCTCAGGGCTTTGCCCGAGGAGAGGCAACTCAAGCTGATTCCCCACATCTCAGCCAGGATGATCCAGGACAAGGGCCACCTTCGTGAAATACTGGCCAGGCTTGAGGCAGCCAGGGTCGAAAGTGTGTTTATTCCCGGTGGTGATGCGCCGGAGCCGGTCGGAGAATACGATTGCGCGCTGGATGTGCTTCGGGACATGGCTGAAATAGGTCACGATATCGAAGACATTGGTATTGCTTCCCACCCGGAAGGGCACCCCCAGGTCGATGATCAGAAACTATTGAGATTTCTTCAGGATAAACAACAGTTTGCGACATACATGGTTACCCAGATGTGTTTTGACCCGCAGGCCATTGTCGATTGGCTGAAAGGCATCCGCAAAGCTGGTGTGAGCCTGCCGGCCTGGATCGGCTTGCCTGGTGTGGCAAATATGAGCAAGCTGATCTCGCTCTCGCTGAGGATTGGCGTGGGACAGTCCGTAAAAGTATTGAAGAAGCAGAAAGGCCTGCTCAGAAAAATGATCAGCGCCAAACCCTACCAGCCGGATGACTTACTGGCCGGCCTGGAGCCCTATCTGGCTGATCCGGAAATCAACATACCCGGCTTCCATCTTTTCAGCTTTAATGACATTGAAAGAACAGAACGCTGGCGCGTGGAAACGTTTGAGAAATTCAATCGAAATCAGCACGGGTAGAGGCAGCGAATTTCGTGATGAAAAAAAGAAAAAAGCGGTTGTCATAAACAAGTTAAGCCGTGTTTTTAGGGCCAGCACGAGTACATCGAAAAACTTTCACTTCTGTCGAATACCAGCATCAACGGTCCATCAGGATCATTAATCATATATAAAAATTCTGCAGGAGAGCACAAAATGAATGTCGGAATGTCCTTGGGAATCAGCCCTCGTGAGCCCATCTCACACACCGTACAGGTCGTTCAGAACGCCGAAAGGTTGGGATTCGACAGTGT
>DAOVTU010000370.1 GCA_030632925.1 Candidatus Krumholzibacteriia bacterium
CAAGTATTACGATGGGGCTGTTACGACTCGGGCATTGCCTTGCAATCGGCAGCATGAGTTGGTCTACGGGTACTAAACAACTCCCCTTGCCGTTAAAATCGGCAAGGGGAGAAAGAAAAACACATTCTCGGAGGCACAACCAATGGATAGTTGGTAGTGGTTGAATTTCCGATCTCGGCTAGAATAGGATCGTATCAACAATCTGAACTTGCCGAAGGATTTTACGCCCATGTCATGGAAGATTCGCACCTGCTTACTGGCCGCATTGGTATGCCTGCTGATGGCCACCAGTTCGGCCAGCGCCGCCCCCGGTCGCCACAAGGGCGAGCTCTATTTTCATTGGGGCTACAACTGGTCGGTCTACAGCGAGAGCGACATCCACTTCCAGGGTCCCGGCTACGACTTCACCCTGAATGCGGTCACGGCCCACGACCGGCAGTCCGCCTTCAAGGCCGGGACGTACCTGAACCCCACCAAGATGACCGTGCCCCAGTACGACGCCCGCATCGGTTATTACATCGGTGAAAGAACAAGTGTCTCTATTGGCGTGGTCCACCTGAAGTACGTCGTCACCCAAATGCAGGGCACCACCATCACGGGCTTCATCGACGAGTCGGCCTCATCTGAATATGCCGGCGACTATGACAACGATCTGATCCAGTTGGATTACGACTTCCTGATGTTCGAACACACCGACGGCCTGAACTACAGCAATCTGGAAATCGAGACCATGGTGCCGGTGTGGGAAAAATCTTCGCGCACCCAGGGACTGTACGCCACGATGGGCGTGGGCGCAGGTATCGTGACGCCCAAGACTGACGTCACTTTATTGGGCGGCGAACGCAGCGACCGGTTTAATCTGGCGGGATATGGGCTCAATACGAAGGTGGGCCTGAAGTACGAATTCCTGACGCGGTTCTTCCTGCACTATTTCATCAGCGTCGGCTGGATGAACCTGACCGACATTCCCACCCGCGGTGGCGGGCTGGACACCGCCGAGCACAGCCTGTTCTACCTCGAACACGCCATGGTCGGCGGCATGACCGTTTACACTTTCTAACGTATTTCTAAGAACCCACCCGCGGCAGAAATTCCAACAGCAGGCGCGCCATGCGTTCGCGCACCAACTTGCCCACTTCCACCACATCCTGATGGGACAATTGGGGCTGGCCCGTTTCCCGGGCCGGATTCGTGATGCAGCTCAAACCCACTGGCGACACACCCAAACGCTTCAGAAGCACCGTTTCGGGCGCCGTGGACATGCCCACAGCGTCGCAGCCAATGCGGCGCAACATGCCGATTTCGGCCTTGGCCTCGTAGGCCGGGCCGGACATGCTGGCGTAGGTGCCCGCGTGCATGGGCACACCGCACTTGGCAGCCGCGGCCACCAGTTGGTCCGCTAGTCTTGGGTCAAACAGATCGGGCATGCCGCCGCTGCGGCCGATGGCGGCCAACTCGGCGTGCAGGCTGGCGTCGGCGTCTTCGGCCGGCGCAAAAGGCCGCGTCATCAGGCCCCGTAAGGGGTCGTGGAAGTGCATGTCGACCTGGTCGCGGATGACCATCAGGTCGCCTGGCCGGTAGTAGCGGTTCAGGCCACCGGCGGCGTTGGTCACCACGGCGGTGTCGATGCCCAGACAGGCCAGCACCGCTGTCGGCAGCAGGAGTTCCTCGTTGGGCAAACCTTCATACGGGTGCAGGCGGCCCTGCATCACGACCACCGGCACGCCGGCAGCAGTGCCTGTCACCAGGCGCCCCGTGTGTTCAGCCACTGTCGTTGTGGTGTAGCCGGGAATATCCCCGTACTCGATGGCCTCGGCGTCTTCAACTGCATCGACAAAATTGCCCAGGCCACTGCCCAAAACCAGGCCCACTTTGCCGGTGAACCCACGCTCGGTCAGGAATTCCACCGCCGCGCCCACGCGGTCGCGCCATACGGGGGCCAGTCTGTCCAAACGTATACTCATCACGCTTCCTTCCGCGGGTCAGACATATCGTCCAGATCAAACTTGTCGCGCAAAGAGGCGAAGGTTTCGAGCACTTCGACGATCATCTCGCCCTTGGCCTTGGCAGATGTGAACGCGCTCTTGAAACCGTTGAGCAGCAGATTTTCCGTTTCCAGCAGGGTCAAATCGAAGGTGTCCACCGCCAGGCGCAACTCGTTGGCCGGCGACGTGCGCGCAAACAGGGTGTTGTCGGTATTGAGGCAAACCCGCAGGCCTTCGCGCATGTAGAAACGGAAGGGATGGCGGGACAAGTCTTCGGTCACACAACTCTGCCGATTGCTGCTCAGGCAGATCTCCAGCGGCACCCGGTTGTTGGCCACGTAGGCCATCAGGTCGGCGTCCTCTTCGAGGCGCACACCGTGGCCGATGCGGTTGGCCCCACAGCGGTGCAAGGCCTGGTGAATGGACTCGGGCCCGAAGCCCTCGCCTGCGTGTATGGTCACGTTCTGGTTGTTGTTCATCACGTGGTAAAAGGCGTCCAGGTGATCCTTGGCCGGGTAGTCCTCTTCGGCCCCCGCCAGATCAAAAGCCACCACGCCGCGCTTGCGCCAGGCCACCGCCAACCGTGCCAGGTTCAGGGAACTGGCCGGGTCGATGGTGCGGATGCCGGTGATGATGATGCCCCCGTGAATGCCTGTTGCAGCAGCAGCCTGCTCCAGGCCGGCCGATACCGCAGCCACCGCGCCATCGGCCGTCAGCCCTTGCTCGGTGTGCTTGAGCGGGCAGAAGCGCACTTCCAACCACCACACGCCATCGGCGGCAAAATCTTCAGCCAACTCGCGTGCCACGCGGGTCAAATTGGCTTCGGTCTGCAGCACCTTGATCGTGTGGTCAAAATGGCTCAGGAAGTCGTCCACCACACAGGCCTTGTCAGCCGGAAAATACATGGCCCGCACGGCTTCCGGATCGTCGGGCATGTCCATGCCCACCTCACGACCCAGTTCCATGAAGGTTTCCAGACGCAGCGAGCCGTCCAAGTGCACGTGCAGGTCGGTCTTGGGCAGCGCCTGCAATAATTCAGTGGGTATGGCAGGTCCACGCAGCAAATCGCTGGACCGATAATCGCCGGTTTTCAAGACATCCTCCGGACGGCCATTCAGCCGCCTTGGCGTTCGTGTTTTTCGAGATGGTACTCGCGAATCAGTTCGAGCAACTCGACCTGGGCCGCGTCGTCATCCCGCAGGTTCACTTTTTCGGTGTCGATGACGTGCACCGGACACAGGGCCGGGGCCCGTTCGATCCAATCTTCGTAGGCCGCGTGCAAATCCTGCAGGAAATCCAGCGGGATGTCCGACTCGCAACCCCGACCGCGACTCTGGATGCGCCCCAGAACAGTCTCTGGTTTGGCATGCAAATAGATGATCAGGTCCGGCGGCTGCAGGAAGCTGACCATATTGCGGAAGACCTCACGATAATTTTCATAGTCGCGATCGTCCATGCAACCCCGGCGGTGCAGCACGGGCGCAAAAATTTCCACATCTTCGTAGATGGTGCGGTCCTGGATGGCGCTGGCCGGCTTCTCGATGATTTGCTTCTGCACCTCGAAACGCTGGCTCAGGAAATACACCTGCAGATGAAAACTCCAGCGGGTCATGTCCTTGTAATAGTCTTCGAGGTAGGGATTGTTGATCACCGGTTCGAAGAACATCTGCCAGCCGTTGACCTCGCCGATCATGGTGGTGATCATGCTCTTGCCCACACCGATGTTGCCGGCAATCGAGACAAAGAACGGCGTCTTGGGCTGATCCTTCTTGGGGAATTTTCTCTTCAGGCTGCGAATGCTCACGACCGCTCTATCCTTGCTTGTAGATGTTTTCGAAATCCGTCACGATGTCGCCCATGTGGGCTGGCAAAATACTGCGCACAACCTGGTCCACCTCGGCTGGCACGCCCCCATAAAAGGCTTCGGCCACAGCACCGGCAATGCAGGCCATGGTGTCGGCGTCGCCACCGAGAGAAATGGCCAGTCGCACCGCTTCGAGCCAGTTGTCCGACTCCAAAAAACAAATCAGCGACTCGGGCACCGATCCCTGGCACGACACGTCAAACTTGTAGTCGGGCCGGATGTCATCTGTGGTGCGCTCAAGGTCGTAGCCAAACTGCTCGGTGATCGCGGCTTTGATGGCGGCCCGGGACTCGTCCTTGCGGCCCATGAACACGGCCAATGCCACAGCCTGTGCACCCTTGATACCTTCAGGATGATCGTGGGTCACAGCGGCCGATTGTTCGGCGGCCGCCAGCACTTCAGCGGCCGTTTCAAAGGCCCAGCCCACCGGGCTGACCCGCATGGCCGATCCGTTGCC
>DAOVTU010000630.1 GCA_030632925.1 Candidatus Krumholzibacteriia bacterium
TCTGGTGCGATCACGCTGGAACCTGGCGAACCCGACCGCTGATGGTCGGGAGTATCGTGGGGCGCAGTACCAGCTGTTGGCCTTGCGGATGTCCGGGCGCAAAGACAGTGCCTTGTTCGCTGGCGATGGGCGCCGGCACACACGTTCGGCTTCGGCATTTTTCTATGGCAGCGATCCGAATCATTATTACGAAGAGCGTAGTTTTGATGGTGACCTGCACCTGCGGTTGTCGCGGGGGTTGGTCTTGCGGGCCGGTGGCGGTTATACCGAGCACCGGTCGTGGAGCCAGCGCACGAATTGGAATGTGTTGGGGCGGTCGTTGCGGCCGGATGGGAATCTGGCGGCAGATTACTTGGATGATACATTTGCCCGTGCCGGTGTGGACTGGCAGTGGGGCGCCCTGTCGCTCGACGGGGACGTGACCTGGCACGAATTGCAGGACGCAGCCGGGGTGGAAGTGTCGCGGCGGGAAATCCGGGTCCGTGGTTCCTTGGACATGTTGGACAAGTTCGGCAACCAGTGGTTGTTGCGCGGTGCCCACCGGGAGTTTGACGACACTGCGCCGGTGCAGTGGAAGACCTGGCTGGGCGACTACGGCACCCTGCGCGGTTTTGGGGCCGGCGAGTTGACTGGCGATGCAGGTTCACACGCATCGCTGGACGGTCGGTTCGGCTTCGACCTGTGGCGTGCGGCGCGCGTGCCGGTATTGAAGAACTGGGGCCTGCAGCCCATCGGGTTCGTGGACTGGGGCAAGACCTGGGACGTGGGCGACGATTTTGTGGGTCCGGTGGACCCGGCCGAAGGCGCCCGGGATTGGCGGATGGATGTGGGTTTTGGGTTCGGCAAGCGGTTTGACATGCCCGGGCTGGGGGAATTCAAGAATGTGCGTTTGTACGCGGCGCATCCGGTGGCCGAGGGGCGCGGTGATGGGGGATGGCGGGTTTTGTTGGCGTTTGAGAAGTGAGTCCAACATTGAACATGTAATAACGCTTGGCGTTATTAGTGAGGTGGGTTATAATAATCAATGATTCGGTCATTTGGGAATAGATCAACCGAGCAAGTCTTTTACCGACGACGGTGTAAAGGTCTTGCCGTTCAGGTTCAACGCCAGGCCGATCGAAAATTGAGACTTCTGAATGTGGCTGATAAGCTGTCCGATCTGAAGAACCCGCCTGGGAATCGTCTGGAAAAACTGCGCGGCAACAGGGATGGCCAGTACAGTATTCGAATCAATAGCCAGTGGCGGTTGTGTTTCGTCTGGTGCCGTGGCGACGCATTTGAAGTGGAAATAGTGGATTATCACTAGAGGTTATGATCATGGCAGACAAGCTTATCCCTCCGATTCATCCTGGTGAAATTCTTATGGAGGAGTTTCTCAAACCCCTAAAACTCAGCCAGTACAGACTGGCCAAGGAAATCAGTGTGCCGCCACGGCGTATCAACGAAATTGTTCACGGCAAGAGAGCTATAACGGCCGATACGGCATTGCGATTGGCTCGTTTCTTTGGATTGTCAGAGCCTTTTTGGCTGAAACTGCAGTCCGACTATGACTTAGAAGTTGAACGGGACCGACTGGCTGGGCGACTGGAACGGGAAGTATCAATTCTTTCAGAAACCGCCGATTTGGGGTCGATTTGAGCCATTTGAATAGTTGCTTACATTTGAAATTGCGCGCCAAAATTGAGAATCGCCGGAATATTGAAGAAGAAGCTGTTTTTGTTGTTTTCTAAGATCCAGTTTTCTTGACGGACCTCTCGGAAGGACCTATATTGCGCTCTCGTCCAAGGCTGGCAAGCTAGCGCCTAGTTGTGCTCTCTGGCAGTTTGGACATCAGATCAGGTTCCTCGGTAGCTCAATGGTAGAGCATTCGGCTGTTAACCGAAATGTTGTAGGTTCAAGTCCTACCCGAGGAGCCAATCTCATCTTTGCGAAATCTGAACTTTCAGATACGCAATCATCACAGTGGCACCGTTGTTGCTTTGATGGCGAGAATACGCGGACAACGCCCAAGGGCCAGTTCGCAGCAAGAGTTTTTGGGGGGATTGATTTTTGAGCAGCGCCCAGCCTGGTTGCAACATCTCCTCAGACTCTCAGAGACTCTCAGATTTCGTGCCCATCGTTTGCAGTTGGTTAACAGCCGTAATGATGGTGCAGCAGATTCTCCCGATCATCGGGAGATGGGGTTCGATGATTCAGTAGAACGTCGAGCCAGTTAGAAGCGTTAGGGGTTTAGCCGGAAGAAGCTGGCGATCCTGACCGCTTGGTTTAGTCGGCAAGCCGACATTTGGAGAAAAGACCTTGAAGAAATTGTACATTGGCAACCTGCCTTTCACGGCCACCGAAGACGAAGTCCGTGAACTGTTCGGCCAGCATGGCACCGTGCACAGCGTTGCACTGATCAATGACCGTGAGACCGGTCGTCCCCGTGGCTTCGGCTTCATCGAGATGGACGACGACGCAATCTCCGGCACGATCCAGGCCCTGGACGGCAAGGAAATGGGCGGCCGTGCGCTGCGCGTTAACGAAGCCCAGGACAAGCCCCGCGGTGGCGGCGGTGGTGGCGGCGGCTACGGTGGCGGCGGCGGTCGCGGCGGCGGCCGTTGCTCAGCCGCATCCCTTTCGCTTCGACCCCCATCCCGGGTTGCGGCGCCCGGGGAGTGTCGGGGTTCTTGTTTGAGCGGGGTTGCA
>DAOVTU010000116.1 GCA_030632925.1 Candidatus Krumholzibacteriia bacterium
CGTTCGCGGCAGGGAAACCAGCGTGGGCCCCGCGGTCCGCAGGCTGGTGGGCAACAACGGCAGCAGCAACAGGGCGGCGGTTCGGGCTTTGGTCCGCGCCGGCGTCGTCGGCGCACGGGCTGATCCGGCTGAGTCTGTATTGCTGATTTGAGAAAAATTCCCTCGTTGCTCAGGCAGCGAGGGATTTTTCATGCCCACAGAAACCTGCGAAAATCCATCCGAGCTTCGCAGATTTTTGCGAAGTGTACGGATGCGTACGTACCGGCGGCTGCCGCTGAAGCTGTAATTCCGCTGTTCACAACACTATATAAAACAGGAGGGTTTCCGTTGAAGATGGAACGCTCGTTGCGTATGGGGAGTCTAACCCATTCTTCGTCCCCGGTATCTGAAAGCGAGCATTTCCATGACCCGTCCTACTCATCTGGCCTCCGTGCTGGTCTTGATCGGCCTGGCCGTCTTTGTCGTGGGGTGCAGCGACGATTCGTCCACGTTTCAACCCGGCCCCAGCGGGCAATCCGAAGTCGATATCGCTGCGGCTCTGGCAGACATCCCCCTTGGAGAACCGAGCGCAGCTGAAATCGCAACATTGGTATTCATGCGGGAAGAAGAGAAGCTAGCCTACGACGTCTACCAGGCCATGTACGAATTGTACGCCCAGAAAATTTTCACCAACATCGCCGCCGCCGAACAGAAACACACCGACTCGGTATTCCTGTTGATCGAGCGCTACGAACTGGAAGATCCGGTGGGGGAAAATGATCCGGGTATTTTTGCCGATGAAACATTGCAGGGTCTTTATGACGACCTGATCGCCAGCGGCGAGCAGTCACTCACCGAAGGACTGCTGGCGGGTCTGGCCATCGAAGAGATCGATATCCTGGATCTGATCGATGCCAAGGCCAATACGGAACTGCCGGATTTCCTGCTGGTCTATGACAGCCTGCTGAACGGTTCGTACAATCACCTGCAGGCTTTCAGTTCCAACTACGAATCGCAGACTGGCGAAACCTACGTGCCGCGTTGGCTCAGCCAGGAAGCCTACGATACCATCCTGAGCATGGACACCGGTCGTGGCGGCCGCGGGGGTCGTTGATTTGCAACAGGCAAAAAAAGGCCCCCGGATGAAAAATCCGGGGGCCTTTTTGTTTTTATACCCTAGAACCGATTCCACATCATCTGGTTGGTCACCTCGTGGTGGAACCGCAGCTCGGCCCGCTTGATGATCGTCCCGAGTTCCCGCGGGCAACGGTGGGCGCTCATCTGTTTCAACTCATGGTACTTGCTGTGAGAATCCTCACCCATCAAGTCGCGCAGCCAGGTACTGCGGCGGTAACTGCCCATGGCGTCGTAGATGTTGCCGGGCAAAACCCGCTTGCGGATGCGTTTGGGCTTGGGCGCGTTGGCGTCAGGCTGGGGGCCTTCCAGGCCAGTGCGCAGCAAGGTGTAGATCAGCAGGTAGGGGTTGGAATCCGGTCCCACCGAGCGCACTTCCAGGCGTTGGCCAGCCTTGCCCGCCAGCGGAATGCGGATCATGCTGCTGCGGTCGGTCGCACTGCTGGCGATCTCGTTGGGCGCTTCGTAGTTGGGGTCCAGCCGGCGGTAGGCGTTCACGCTGGCGTTCAGGATCAGGCACATTTCTTCGGACGAATGCAGGATGCGATCAATGAAATCGCAACCGGCGGCCGACATGTTGTTCGGGCCGCTCGCATCATAGAACAGGTTTTCGCCCTTGCGGCTGATGCTCATGTTGGTGTGCATGCCGCTGCCGTTGATGCCGGTGATGGGCTTGGGCAGGAAGCTGGCCGTCATGTCCATGGACTGGGCCACTTGACGACAGAGCAGTTTGTAGAGCTGGATGCGGTCGGCGGCGATTAAAGCACCGGCGTACTTGAAGTTCATCTCGAACTGGCTGGGGCCCACTTCGGGGTGGTCCTTCTCGTTCTCAAAGCCCATGGCGCGCTGCACTTCGGCCGCCGAGTCGATGAACTGGCGCAGGGGATCCTGGGGCAGGCTGTTGTAGTAGCCACCGCTGCTGACGAGATCAAATTCGCCGGTCTTGGAATAGTTGCGCTCGGCATCGCGGCCCTTGAAGATGAAGCCCTCGATTTCCGAGGCGATGTGGGCCACGGTGCCGTCTTTTTTGTACAACTCTTCGGTGTACTGGGCCAAGCGACCACGGAAATCCGAAGCGTAGGGCTCGCCGTTCTGGTTCAGAACCGAGCCGAATACGAGGACCTTGCCAGGGCCGAACACATCGCTGGGCATCCAGTAGAAGGCCCGCCAGTCGATGCCCAGGCGCAGGTCACTTTCGGCGATTTTCGTAAAGCCCCGGATGGAAGACCCGTCGAAGGTGAGCTGGTCAGCACCCAGCAGGTACTTCTTATCATAGTCCAGCATGTGCAGCCGGCCTTCGAGGTCGGTGAAGGCCACGGTCACGGCCTTGATCCGCTTTTCGCCCTCCAGATATTCGCGGCGTTCCTTTTCGACCTTTGCCATGGGCGTCCAGTTGTCCTGGTGGGCCTTGGATTCCAGATTCAGTTCTTCCAGGCGGTCGTAGGGAATTTCCAGGAACTCGCGCAGGGGGGTGTTGGTCGGGTTCATGGGGGCCTCACTTGTGTGCGGGAAAAGTTGCTTGATAAGCCTAATTATACCGCAAATAAGCTTAAATGCAACATGAATAGAGTAAAACACGCCTAAAAATACAGGGGTGTCGCCGTTGTGGCTCATTGTTGCTCAAGTTCCCTCATGAGAAGCGTAACCGCCAAATTTGGGTGCTAAATGCGGATTGAAACACTCGTGTTATGATGAGAATGGCCTGTCGGGATGACTGAGGTGCGGTGTGGGGCCGTCAATTGACTCACATTCTGGAGGGATACCATGAATTATCGCCGCCCGATCTCAGCTCTCTTTATCGCAATTCTCCTCATTGGCCTGGGCGTGGGGTGCTCATCGGATGATGATCCCGTCACGCCACCGGCCCCGGTGCCCTTTGCCGTCAGTGGCACCGTTGGTGCGGCTGGCGGTACCCTGACCTCGACCGACGGTCGCATGACCCTGACGGTCCCGGCCGGGGCATTGGCCGCCCCTACAGAATTGTCCGTGACGGAAATCGACCTCGCAGTGACCGGCACCGATTTTGATGATTTTACCGTTGTGAAAGCTTTTCAAATCCTGCCGGCGGGAATTGATCTGGGCCCGGATTCGGTCTGGGAAATCCAGCTGTCGTGGCTGGCCTCTGTGGCCACCAAACGCCGTTCCCAAGTGGACATCCCGGTGGCCGTCAGCAGTTTTACGGTGGACGAATCCTTGGTGCGCTCGATTCCCGATCAGTTGGCCCTGCTGCGATTGACGCCCAACGTGACGACCACCGATACCGATGTTTCGGTCCGGGGATTGTCCGGCAACCAGGTCGCGATCGTCACCGTGCGCCAAGCCGGTTCGACTTCGCTCAACCTCTCGGTCAGTGTGGACCAGGAAGCTCCCGCATCGGTTTTCACCGGTGGGGATTTCGCCCTCACCGCCAGGATCAATATCAGCCAGAACCTGTCCTGGAGTTCAGGTTTGACCTATCGGCCCGGGGCTGATCTTTCGGGTGCTTCGACCAGTCTGCAGGACGGCGATCAGGTCGTTCCCTTCGGGCAGGGCACCGATATCGATCTGTCGACCTATGCCGATTTTTCCCTGTCCTACACGGCCACCCATCCGTCGTTGACGAAATTGCACTACGGGTTGGGATTCGATTACCAGGTGGATGAATCCGTGTGGGCGGGGATCGCCAATTTGCAACTGCCCATCGGAGGCCTGGATCTTCTGGTGTATCCCGAGCAGTTGTCGGTGCCGGTGGTCGAGGACCCCAATCCGGGTGGTGGGATTGAAGAGGGAACCTGGCCCATCGCCATGACCGGGCTGGAAGGCTTTGGGAGATTGCCTGCGGTGACGTGGCAACTTGAAAATTCTGTGGTCGGGGCCGGCGAAAGCGGAGTCGGGTTCTACACTCCGCACAGCACGCCGCCATTCCAGGCCACCGACTCGTCGCTGCTGGCCCCGGGCAACCTGAACTATGGTACGGTTGCCATCACGATTGCGCACCAGTTCAAGAAGGTCCCAGGCGATGCCCGGATCGGGATCTTCGGCTTTGGCCCCGCTGGCGCTTCCCTCACCGAGTGGTTGCCCGCCGATGACATGTTCGCCTGGTCACAATTGTTCGAATTGGGCCAGAACGTCACCGACGGCCAGCCTTTTGATGGCGATCCTTTGACCGAAGCCTTTGTCTACGCCAACAACTCCGCCAATCTGGTCAAGATCCTGGCATACGATGGGGATACGGACCAGTTCCTGCCTGAGGGTCCGTTCTGGTCCTTCCCCCAAACGAGCGGCAGCGTGGTCAGCGCCCATGTTCGTGGGGCAGGCTCATTGTTGGCCGTGGCCGACGGCACTCCGGGCATGCTCTTCCTGCACGATCGCGTCAACCCCGATGGGGCGGCGACCAATGTGGCCGCTCTGGGCGACAGTCCCCGGCGGGTGCGGGTGTCCGGCAACATCGGTGCGGTGAGCAACTTCGGCTCGGACAATCTGACAATCTTTACCTGGGATGCGGCCGACAACATTGCCGTGACGGCGACCGTGCCGGTGGGCGATGGCCCCGTGGGGATCGATCTGATTCCGCTGGTCGGGGGACAAGTGGCCATTGTCAGCACCGGCTTCAACGACCACTCGTGGTCCGTGACGGTGATCGATGCCGCGGGGGCCCTGGTAAGCAATACCAAGCACACTTTGCCCGCTGGTGCGACCAACCCGGGTCATGCCATCTGGCTGGATGACGAGGGGAGCCAGGTCCTGGTCAGTTGCAACACCTCCGGCAATGTAGTGGTGGCTGCTTCGGGGCTCTGATCTCGCAAGAGTAGATAGCAAAGAAGGGCCGGATCACGCTGAATTTGTCCGACGGTCCGAGCTATTGCAGCATGACCTGGAACTTGAGCAAAAAATTGGTGGGCCCGCTGGCGTCGCGGCCGCGGAAAGTGCCGCGCAACCGGGTCTGCACGTGGGTCACGGCCGGGTCGAATCCGAGGGCATCGGGCACGGGTCGGTAGTCGAAAGTGGCGCCGCCATCAGCCGAGAAAAAAATCCCCTGACGGCTGGTGCCAAATGTTCCATTGCGCAGTCTCAGGCCACTGCTCGGTGTGCCGTCCAGGAAAAGCACCGCACCGCCGGGGCCGCCCGGAAAATCGTTGACGAAAAGGATGGCGTCGTTGGGCACCGGATTGGTGACCTCGACGGTGTTGGGGTCCACGGAACCCGCAGCCAGGTTGCTGGTCGTCACGGTGTACACCACCGTCGCACCGGGAATGGCCTTGGGGTTGACCGTGCCGTTGATGGGGTCGGCCACCGTGGCGGTGAAACTGGTGGAGGCCAGTTCGGCCGGCGACTTGATGACGCTCAAGGGCACCGTGCCCACGTTGTTGGACAAGTCAAAATCGAATGACCCGCCACCGACGACCACCATCAAATCCGGCGTGCCGAGGGCGTCTTCAGTGGGCAGCACGTCGATCACCACTGGTACGATTTCACCGGTGTTGACCGGGCCAGGATGGTAAAAAATCAAGGTGGGCAAGCCGGTATCGTCCACGGTCCAAGGTCCGCTGGATGTGCCGAGGTACGTCACACCGGGAGGCAAGGTAACATTCATCACCACTGGCAGCGGTTCATCGCTGGGCCCGTTGTTGACCAGATTGACCGTGATCTGACCCGGGATATAAACCGACAGTGGATCATTGGGCGCCACGGTGAAGGTGAGATCCGTCAGCGGAATGTTCGTCACTGAAACCACTTCGACCGACAGCAATACCATATCCTGCCCCGAGCGATACACTGTCGTGGCCTGGGTATCGCCGGCGTTCAGGAAGGGCGTCACATCGTAGATGTCCAGATCGACACCCCACTGGTCGCTGCTGCCAAGGCCGTTGACCGTCGAGTTGAACTGGTTGTTCACCGGGTTGAGGGCGTCGAGCATGGGGTTGCCGTTGAAGATCAGGCTTTCGGTAAAACCAGCCAGGCTGCCGCTGTTTTCGGCGTCGCCTTCCCAGGTCAGGTGCCCGACCTTGCCGTTGATATCGGTGGCCGAAATTTCGAAGTTGTTGGCCGTCACGGCGATTTGGCCGCCGCGGTACACTTCAAATCCATCGAAGATGTTGACAACACGGTTGGACTCGGCGGCGTGCTCATAGACTACAATCAGCGACCATCCGGCCAGGACGGCCTGCACGTCGCAGTGGGGCGCGCGCGTATTGACGTCGAGGTTGCCGAAGGTGTACAGGCCGTTGCCCTTGGCCGCCACGATGGCTGTCACGTCCTTCATACCGCTGAAGAAATCGTAGCGGCCGCCGGCCAGGCCGTACATTTCGGTGAACTGGCGGTCGGCGGTCACGGACTGGCCTTCGAAGGTGACGTTCCAGTCGGGTGTTCGCTGGTTGGAGCGCGCCGTGTTGGAATAGGATCCGGCCCAGTACAGATAGGCGGCCTGGATTGTTGCGCCCGCCGGCAGATCATTCAGTGGCGCGGAGTCGATGTTGTCCACGGCGCAGGCGTCGCCGAGGTTGGAGTCGCGACGCAGAGAGCCCGCGGTGCCCACGAAGTTCACGTGTCCGGCGTGGGTTTCATACAGGCTGATGGGCGTACCGGCGTGGGCGGTCGTCACCACCGGCCCGAGTCCCCCGAGCAGCATCATCAGCAGTACGAGACTGCTGTATTTGAATGCCCTAGCGCAGCATTTCATGGGTCGTTTCCTGGTTGAGCCGCACCCGGAAGCGCAGGTACGGGCCCTGCGCCGTGTAGTCGGCAGCTGAAAAATCCCGGTCCTGATAACCGGTGAAGTTGTAGCCCAGACTGAGCCAGATATCTTCGAGCACCTTGTAGCCGCCGCTCAAGCCGGCGCTGTAGTCGACCACACCCGACTGCCAGCCGTGGCGGGTTGCTCCACGCACACCCAGATCCCAGCGGCTGCCGATGAAGTGTCGCCACTCGAGGCCCAGTTGGTCGGTGAAGCCGGAGTATTGCCGGCCATCGATGGTGTCGCGGTTGTAGCGCACGCCAATCAGCGTGGAAATCTGGTCGCGCGCCCCGAGCAGGCGCTGCACGTTCAGGTTGTTGACCACCCGCCAATTGGAGAGGGCCAGCGGGATGCCGGTCTTGTCTTCGGTGCGGTAGGACAGGCGCTGCAAAACGGTCCAGGGGTTGTTGACCGGGCGCCAGGCCAAGCCCACGCTCACATCCGACAGGTTGTGATGGCCGGCCTGTCGGTAGTCGGTGCGCAGCAGGCGCAGGCTGGCCAACAGGCCCAGATCGCGGCCCGGTTCCACGTGCACGCCGCCGGACAAACCCCATTTTTCGGAATTGTCGCTGGTGCGGTATTCCACCCGTTGGTCCACCAGCCACAGGCCGGCGCGGTAGGTGAAGCCGAAGGAACCGGCGGTGAAATCGTCGTCGGCGTTGACAACCGTGGTGCCGCTGGTGCTGCTCGTGTCCGGTGTGGCGTCCGTGCTTTGGCCGTGGTCCACACTGGCGTCCAGATGCCAGGTACTGTTCAAGCGCAGGCTTTGCTTCAGGCCAATATTGCCAAAAACACGCTGCTCACTTTCGCGACTGCGGCGTTCGGCCGAGGTGGTGACGCGGGCGCCGGACCACGGCACTGATTCAACGCCCAACCGGGTCTTGTGCGAAGCGGGCCCGCCGCCGTCGACAATTTCCTGGGCCAGGAAAATCTTCTGGTTGCGCACCACTTCGTACTCCAGGC
>DAOVTU010000315.1 GCA_030632925.1 Candidatus Krumholzibacteriia bacterium
ACGGCACCGTCAAGGGAGTGCCAACCGGGTGCGGGAGCGAGGACTCCGGTTGGACGTCGTCGGGTGCCGTGGCTCCCGTGTTGATAACTGTATGCCACTGAGTGCCTTCCGGCGGCGCCACCGGTATAAAATTCTGTTTTGAGGTTTCGGCATTCATCAGCACCAGAATTCGCTCGTTACCAGCGGGCGGAATCAACTCATAGGCCAGATGGCGAGAAGTTGGCGTCCAGTCCGGCTGGCCGGCGCGGGTGCCGTGCCAGGTGATGTCACCTTCCTGGTCCGGATTGGTGGCGTGCCAGAAACAGTCCTCAGTCAGGATGGGCAGATGGTTGGCCAACTGCGCGGTCAGGCGCACGAATCGTAGCAGGTCGGCATTCTCCTGCACCAGATCCCAGTTCAGCCAATTGCGTTCGTTGTCCAGGCACCACGGGTTGTTGTTGCCCGCGCGGGACTGTCCCAACTCGTCGCCGGCCAGCAGCATCGGCGTGCCGTGGGAGAAAAACAGCAGGGTGATGAAATTGCGCACACGTCTGGCGCGCAAGGCTTCCAGTTCCGGATCGTCGCTTGGCCCTTCATGGCCACTGTTCCAGTTGATGTTGTTGTTGGATCCGTCCCGGTTGTTTTCGCCGTTTTCCTCGTTGTGTTTTTTCTCGTAGGTGACCAGGTCGCGCAGGGTGAAACCGTCGTGGCAGGTCACGAAGTTGATGCTGTCCGAGGGACGGGCGCCGGTGCGGTGGTACAGGTCGGGACTGCCGACAATGCGGGCCATGAGTTCTTCGATGACGCCGGTGTCGCCCTTGAGAAAACGCCGCACGGCATCGCGGTAGGGGCCGTTCCAACTGGCAAAACGGTTGCCGGGAAAATTGCCCACCAGGTGCAGGCCGCCGGTGTCCCAGGCCTCGGCCACCAGGCGGGTGCCGGCCAAAACAGGGTCGGTGTCGATGGCCCACAGGACCGGTGGTCGGGACAAGGGCTCGCCGTCTTCATCCCGGGCCATGGCCGCCGCGAGGTCAAAACGGAAACCGTCGATGTGCAACGCAGCCACCCAGTGACGCAACGAGTCGGTGATCAGACGCTGGGCCACCGGATGGTTGGCGTTGAACGTGTTGCCGCAGCCGGTGAAATCCCGGTACAGGGAAAAGTCTTTGTCCTGCATGTAATAAGCGGCTTCATCAAAGCCGCGCCAGCTCAGGGTGGGGCCATCCGGGCCCGCCTCGGCGGTGTGGTTGTAGACCACATCGAGAATGACGCGCAGGCCGGCGGCGTGCAGGGCGCGCACCATGTCGCGAAATTCGTCGACGACGTCGGCGGGGGTGTCGGCGGCTGCGAATCCGGGGTGTGGTGCGAAGAAGGAAACAGAGCTGTAGCCCCAGTAGTTGGCGCGGCCTGTCGGCGCATCCTGCATGTCGAAGGCGTGCACGGGCATCAACTCAACCGCCGTGACACCCAACTGCACCAGATGATCAACGCGGGCGGTGAGCCCGGCATAGGTGCCGCGCAGGTTTTCCGGCACACCACTGGTGGCCGAGGCGGTGAAAGCGGCGACGTGCATTTCGTAGATGAATTCCCGGCCGCTTGGCAGTGGTGGTCTCTTGTCGTCCTGCCAGTCGTACCGGTCGAGGTCGACCACGACGCTGCGCAGGGCTGCGTCCGTATTGTCCTGTCCATCGTGGGCGGCTGACCGGCGGTAGTTTTTGGAGCCGGCAATGGCCAGACCATAGGGGTCTATCAAAGCGCCGGCGGCAGGCCTTTCGGCGTCTTGCCCGATGCGCCAGTTGTAAACCTGTCCGTGACCGACACCGCCAATGGTGATGTGCCAATAGGAATCGGTGCGGTCCTGTTGGGGGTCGAGGTCCACGACATGAGTTGGCGCAGCTTGAGAGGGGTCATCAAAGAGCAACAACTGAGCTGTGCCGCCGGCTGCGGCATGCACGGCAAACTGGATCCCGCCGGGCACCATGGTGGCGCCCAGGTGTCCATCAAATACGTTTTCAGAAGGGCGAATAACAGCAACAGTCACGTGTGATACTCCATGGTCGTATAATTCGGGGAATGCTTTCCGGCACCATGATAAATCCGATTATGCGGCGGGTCACCTTGGAAACTCAACCTCCCCGCTTTTCGGCCGATGAATGAGGGGAGAATCACTGGCGGGCCATCCGGTCCGCAGCGCCTGTATTTGCCCGTGTTGGGCCTGGATGGCTGTAAATGCTGCTAAAATCCCTAAATGCCCTGATTGTGGCCGGCGATGATGCCCTGTTGACGACCTGTGGTTTGCCTTCCGTGGGGCATCATATTTCACAGGTTCAACAGGGCAGTCTGACCTTTCCGGCCCTCGGGGAGCTGCGCATCAAGGGCGGAGCCCTGCAAACGGTCCATCTGGGCAGTGATTCCCTCCTGTGCGGACAACTGGCGGGCCTGGTCGGATCGACCAGCGACGAAACGGGCATCGAAGCCCTCACGAATCGTTTTTTACAGCAATTGTTGGGTGAGCTGGACACGCGCAACCCTCGCGGCAGGGTGAAGAGCCTGGACATAGGGCCGATGAATCTGGTGTCGCGCGGCCTGCGTTCCTTCGGGATCCGTTTCGAGACGGGGGTGGGCCAGCTGTTCATCATGGCCGAAGTGCCCTCGCGCATGGAGATGGAGATCGCCCAGGGCAGTGAATACCTGCAGACCATGGAGTCGGCCTACATGCCCCGGGACTGGGGCAATCGGCAGTCCATCGACAATCCGCTGGCCATCGAAAATTTCCTCGTCTTTTTGCGCAAGGTTGAAGGCGATGTCTATTTTGAAATTCCCGGTGGTGAAGACTGCAGTTGCCTGCAAAGCGGTATCCTGTTGGACAAGGGCACTTTTGATGGCGAGCGCGGACTGAAGTTCTGCACGGATTTTACTGCGGCTACCACGGCAGGCCTCCGACGGGGCGATGAGGTGCGCGCGGCGGTGGGCATTGATGACCGATCGCTGCAGTTTGTGCTCCGCTATCTTGGCGAAGGCACGCACTCCCTGACCAATGGTGCCGAACTGCCGTGCGCCTTCTTCGAACCACCGGAAACTGTGACCATCACCCAACGCCGGTTGGCCTTCCGTATTCCGGTGCTGGGCGAGATCCCCGTAGTGCTGCATTGCGGCGAGGGCAGCAACAGCACTTCGCCCTGGGGTGACCCGAATATTGTGACACAATCGCTATATCATGGCACTCTGGCTGACCTCAGTTTCAGCGGGGCCCGGGTGGTGGCCGACGAAGTGACTGATGGCTCGGTCGACATTCCTTGCCTGGAAGTCAATCGGCGCATCGTGTGCGATATTCATTTCCCGGATCTGGAGGAGCCCCTGTCGCTGATCGGTGTCGTCCGGCGCAGCACTTCCCGGCTCATCGATCGCAACCAGAGACAGCAGGAACTGGGACTTGAATTTCTCATTGTCGGCGACAACGACCGGGTCGCCCTCGAGCATGTTCGCCAATTTGTCCTGGCCGAACAAAGGGCTCGCCTGTCCCAGCGAATCCATGTCAGCGGACTCTCCTGATATTCTCGGAACTCCATGTCGCAGGTAACGTAGGAGAGGTTTGACGGGTGAGGAATCCTACCCTAACCTGATAGACACCTGCATTCGTTTGGCCTTTGCCGACGCGGAGTTTTTCATGCTCGATTTGGCCCGTTTGAATGACCATTCCCGCCAATTTGCCTACCGCCTGTTCCGGGTTTGGCCCGACTGGCACCGTTTGTCCCGTTACGACCCCCACGAGGATTTCGAAAAAGAGGCCCTGCTGGTCGAGGTGCCCCATCCGGTGAACGGGTCGGATCACGGCTTGTTCATCACCACCAGTGAGTGGGAAATTTCGGTGGGCTTCGGCGAAAGCTTCCACACCCGCTTTGGAGCGGCCGGTGAGGAGGCCAAGGACAACTTTCACGACCGGGCGATGGCTTTCCTGGAAGGTTTTGTGGCCGAACGCATCGTCTTGGCGGTCGCTTCGGAGGGTAAGGAGTGGTTGGGGGCCTGGACCCTTGATCTGGCCAAGGAATCATTGGACGACCTGCAAGCCGAGCCCGGTGAAGTGGTCCGGGTCCGGTCCTGGCGAGGGACCTACGACCGCGAGGTGCAGGGCCAGGCGGAATGAGGCGGACGATTTCCTGTTCCCGACCTTGTATCGGCGGCCGATCCCTCCTATCCTGAAGTGGTCGTGAACTTTGGCCCGCCTTAACCGGACGGGCCCAACCTCCTTTCGGCTGAAAACAGGGCACCGAATTTTGAACCCGATATCCTACGAACGCGCTATCCTGATCGTGAACCCGGTGGCCGGTACGGCCCGGGGTCTGCGGTTGGGTGAACAAATGCGGGCGGCCCTTGAGGAAAAGGGCATCGCCTGTTCGGTGCGCTTGACCAACGGCATGGGGGACGCCATGCGCTGGAGCCGCACGGCGGCCGAGGACGGGTTTGATCTGATTGTGGTTATCGGCGGGGACGGCACCGTGGGCGAAGTGGTATCTGGCCAGGCGCGCATCACGAACAAGGTGCCCATTGCCATCGTACCGGTCGGGACGGCCAATGTGGTTTCTCTGGCCCTCGCCTTGCCCTGGTTTCCGGGCATGGCCATCACCAATATTCTGGAAAGCCGGGTGCTGCCCTTTGATGTCGGATTCCTGCCCGAGCTGGACCGGCATTTTTTCCTGATGGCGGCCCTGGGGTATCCGGCCAAGGTGATCCAGGATTCACCGCGCCGGTTAAAAAACCTGTTCGGTAT
>DAOVTU010000035.1 GCA_030632925.1 Candidatus Krumholzibacteriia bacterium
GATCGGGCGTGAACTGGATACGCCGGAATTTCAGGGACAACGTGGCCGCAAAGCACCGGGCCAGGAGCGTCTTGGCAGTGCCCGGCACACCCTCGAGCAGCACGTGGCCATCGCTCAACAGAGCCACCAGCATCAGGTCGATGGCGTCGTCCTGGCCCAGGATGACCCGGTGTATCTGCTCACGCACGTTGTCGGTGAAATCCTGCAGGTCACTATAATCCATGGGTCATCTCCTGTTGCCAACGGTGAATGGCACGGGCCAGGGCAAGGACTTCCTGTGGCTTGGCGGAACTGTCCAAAGCCACGGCAGGCACCTCGGCTGCCATTTTTTGGTAGGGAAAATCGGGACTCCGGGTCGCACTGATGTTCATCAAACGCGTGCGCGCCATGGGGCTGGTGCGCGGCAAATCCAGATGCAGGCGCTGGCAAACCGCGCCGGTGGCGGCTCGGTAATATCGGCCCAGGACAAACGATCCGTGGCCTCCGTATTCCAGCAATTCGGCCGTATTGTTGATAAGAAATTCGAGTCCACGACCGCGTGCAACCGGCGGCTTGCGCAAGGAACCGAAGCGCCCGTTGGACAGCCACACAAAGGCCACCATGGTGAACAACACCTGCAACAGGACAAATATCAGGGGTATGCGGAAAAAGGAACGGAACACCGATGGGTTGACCTCAAAACCGTGCAGCGTTTCGTCAAAAACAACAGGCCCTCCATTTTTCACCATGTAGTCGATGATCTTCGCCGCGATGATGGCGTTGTTGCCCTTGCGCAAACCATGGTTGGCCAGCAGATCCGGATCCGTCAGAACAAGGATCTCCCCTGCAAACCATTTGTCATTCTCGGCTTTCAGATCCAACTGCAGATGACCCAACAGCGTCCCCTCGGCACAGGCTATCAAAGGTGTCAGGTTATGGGCATTGACCAACTGCACATCGTCGATGAAAGGCCGGTCATCCCAGACGCCCGCATCCCAGGTCAGGTCACGGGAATGGCCCGCTCCCCACAGTTTGCTCAAAATACCCAGGTCCTCCAGGATGAGCTCGGCGTTCTTCAGCGGCAAGTTGGACACCGACGTGACAAAAGTGGAGCGGACAGGGTCAGGCGTGCCCCCCCTCTTCGGCAGCACAACCAGGGTGTAATTGTTGAAGTAGATCATGTCCCAGAATTTGTCCCGACTCTGGCGTTCGTTGGATACGAGGTCGGGCTCGGCCAAAATCAGAATGCCATCTTCACCTGTCTTCAGGGCCGAATTGTTGCGACTCGTCACGATCGGATAACCCAGATCCTCCAGCAGCATCTTGTACCCGTGATGCCCCAGGGCCGAGTAGCTAAAAGAATCGCTACCGGCGCTCCGCACAACTCCCAGTTCTTCCTGGAAAATGGCCAGCGCCAGCCCGACCAACAGGGACAGGGCGCAAAGGCCGACCAAAATCGCAACTGTTCGCCCTGAGAAGGCCTGGGTACTCATGAGGGGCGCCCCCTCAGCTCGACCCGCAACTTCTCGTAAATTTCCTGGCAACGGGAATAGTCATTGGCGGCAGGCTCAAGACCGCCAAAATGATGGATTTCAACCCGCTGGATGAGTTGCCTCAGATGGCCTCGGGCAGTAACGGGCAATTTCCCATGACGCAGGATTTCCCGACTGGTCAACGACCGCGGCCAGGCAGCATCGATGCGCCGGCTGATCAGAACCAGCGACCGCAGGAGCACCGCGTGGATCGCCTCGGCAAACCGACCACTGGCGGCCAACTCTTCCGGATCCGGCATCTGAAGTTTGGTAAAGTCGATATCACCCTGTTCGTCGAGCAAGTCGTCATCAGAAACGGCATCAAAACGGCCGGCACCGAAAAACAGGTTAAAGATCATGACCAGGATAATGACGGCACCGATAACCATCATGATCTTGACGATAATGCCGGGCAAAATCGCCCGCGTACCCTCTCGGCGAACCAACTCCCTGTCACTTTCGGCGGTCAGGCTTCCGGCGTTCGGCAATTCGATCTGGTAACGCGAGTCGAGGTTTTTCACAACCTTGGCGATGACATCGATCCGGGCGGGAGGCTCGTCAAAAATCTTGGGATCACTGGCTGCTCCCTGAGCTGCCGATCCTGGGTGTAAGACTAGCAAACACAGCAAAACGCCCGCATAGACGGCGGCCATTTTCCGGGATCCTGCCTGAATTTGGTGAACCAAGAAAATGCTCTCATGGTATTGTTGGGTCATGTTCACTTGGATATTGGGAAAATAGCATAAGTGATATCAGTTTGACTACCCGCCAAACCTTTGCTTGTGCCTCTGAAATTGTGTCTGCTCATTTTGGCACTTTTTGACTTGTTTTTTCGTGCGAAACCCTCGCAACGTTGCGGGGTTATCGCATTTTTAATCAAAACCAAGGGGTCGATTTGCATGCTTTCGGGGGCCGTGAACAAGAAACACAATTTCAGGGGCACAACCAATACGACACATCCATGCGGTTGATTGGGGTTGGATTCGGGAATATACTGCCATCAACCTTAACAACCCGACTAAAACCGCAATCAGCGAGAGTCATATGAATAAGAAATCCGTCCACAATACGACCACCAAGGTCATCATCGTCGAAGACAACCAGACTATTCGCGAAGGGTTGACCCTGTTGCTGGAATCCAGCCCGGGCCTGGAATGTCCCGCCTCGTACGAGAGCTGCGAAGACATGCTGGCCGAGGTCGAAACCGTCCTGCCGGATTTGATCCTGATGGACATTGGGTTGCCGGGCATGTCGGGCATCGAGGGCATCCGCAAGGTGCGTGGGGTGCAGCCTGAAGTCCTGGTCCTGATGTTGACGGTGTACGAAGACAACGAGAAGATTTTCGAGGCTTTGTGCGCCGGCGCCTGCGGTTACCTCGTCAAGAACACCAAGCCCGCCCGCCTGATCGAGGCCATTGGTGAAGCAGTGGGCGGCGGCTCGCCCATGACGGCCTCCATCGCGCGCAAAGTGGTTGGGTTTTTTAGCTCATCGGGCAAACTTGAGGCCGTTGATGACGTGAAAATCACCGACCGGGAGCGCGAAATCCTGAGCGAGTTGTCCAAGGGCAACAGTTATTCCCAGGTGGGCGACGCGCTCTTTATCAGTGTCGACACCGTTCGTTATCACATCCGGAATATCTACCGCAAGATGCAGGTGCACTCCCAATCCGAGGCCGTGGCCAAGGCCATGCGCCGCGGTTGGATATAGGCCTGGAGATTTTGCTCTTTCAATAACTCCCCCCATCCCGCATAATCATACAATTCCTGTATGGTATTCGCATTCGGCGACCTGCAATCCCTTTCTGCAATCCTTGGGTAGGCAACATGAGCGAGATTCGTCTGTCTTGGTGGGACCGGTTGTATTTGGTGTCCCTGCTGTTTCTGCTTGGACTCTTGGTTTCGCCAAACAGCGCGCAAGCCCAGCGCCGCATCCACCGCACATTTGATCCCACCGACGGCCTCGTGCAATCCCAGATACACGCCCTGCATGAAGACAGCGACGGCTACCTCTGGCTCGGCACCCTCGGTGGCGTCAGCCGTTGGGATGGCCAGGAATTCGTGAACTTCACCACTGAAGACGGTCTGGGTTCCAAGTATGTGCGCTGCCTGGCCGAAGACGAACAGGGCCGGATCCTGGTGGGGCACTACAAAGGCGGCATCACTGTTATCGAAGGCGACAGCCTGAGCCACATCGGCCAGGAACAAGGCTTGCCCAACGACAGCGTTCACGCCCTGTTGCCCCTGCCCGACGGCCGGATGTTGATCAGCACCGATGTTGGACTTTCCTATTTCGAGGATGGCGCCATCACGGCTTTCGACAGCACCAGTGGCCTGGACGGTTTGCTGGTTTCCGGCATGGTGCAAAGAAGTGACCGGACCATTGTTCTGTCGACCTGGGGCCAGGGCCTGGTGGTGATCGGTGGCGAGCCGCTGCAACGTCTTGGCCAACCCGAGGGCCTGCCGGATCCTCGCCTGACCGACATTATTCTGGGCGCTGACAATCAGGTGATCTGCTCGCCCAGTGGCCAGGGTGTGTGGGTGCTGGACGGTGACGCCGTGCGACCCCTGGATCAGAACCCGGAGCTGGCCAGCCTGGATGTCTTGAGCCTCTTTCGCGCGAGTGACGGCACACTCTATTTTGGCACCGAAAACGAGGGCGTCCTGATGTGGCGCGATGGCGTACTGGATGCCATGGGCCCAAAGAGCGGGTTGCTCGGCGATGTCGTGCGATGCTTCGCCGAAGGCGCCGACGGTTTGATCTACATCGGCACCTGGGGCGGGCTTTCGATCCACGGGCGCGACCGCCTGGTGGTGGTTGATGACGACCAGGGCCTGGCTGGCAACGTGACCACGTCGATTCTGGTTTCGGAACTCGACGGCAGCCTGTGGTTCGGTTTTCCCGACGGCCGCATCCAACGCTATCATGAGGGCGAATTCGAAACGATCGCAGCCAGCACCGGAGGCGCACTGCACATCGTCAAAGCCCTTTTGCAATTTGAAAACGGCGAGCTGCTGGTCGGATCAGACTACGGCTTATTTCGCCTCGATGGTGACGACCTGCAGGAGCTGCTCTTGCCCAACGGCGAACCGGTGCGGTCGGTGAATCACCTGTTTTCCCAACCGGATGGCAGTGTAGTCGTGACCGCCTACGGAGGCATATATCGCCTGACGGGCACGACTCTGAACACCCTGCACGTGGTCGAAAGCCAAAGTGACTATTTTGTTTATGACTTGATAACCATGTCGGATGACCGGTTTCTGGTAGGCACTTCCCACGGCTTGTTTCTGCTGAACGAGGGCCAGTGGCAACCCCATCCCGATTTCGAAGAATTGGCCGCTAGTCATTTTCTGGACCTCCACCGCCTCGCTGATGGCACCTTGTTGTTCGGCACCAGCGACGCCGGTGTGTACATACAGCGGAGCGATCAACTGGAGCATATCGACAAGGCGCGAGGGCTGAGCGACAACAGTATCCTGGGCATCACCTCTGATGCGGCGGGCTGCATCTACCTGGCGACCAACAAGGGTGTCAATGTCCTTTGCCTTGAGGATGACCAGTGGCAGGTGCGAGTCCTGAATCATGACGACGGCCTGGCCAGCAATGAATGCATCGAAGGCGCAATCGTCCGCGGTGCCGACGGGCGCATCGTCATCGGCACCATTGGTGGCGTCAGCATCTTCGATCCGGCCCGCGACGCTGGAGAAGTCTTGCCACCGCGGCTTCATTTGGCAGCCGTCAGTATTTATGACGACCCCGTAAGCTTGCCGGATTTCGCAGTGGATCCGAGTTTTGCACACCACGAAAATTACCTGAAGCTGGAATTCCGGGGCATTTACCCGCCGGCTCCGCAAAGTGTGCTCTATCGGTATCGCTTGTCCGGCGTCGATCCGGATTGGGTGGAATCGACCCGGCAGTACATCCAGTACACGAGTTTACCGCCCGGGAAATACGTCTTCGAACTCAGCGCCGGCTTGAGCGGTGGCCCCTGGTCAGAAGTTCAGTCCTGGGCGTTTTCGGTGCGGCCGCCGTTTTGGCGCACGTGGTGGTTCATCGGCCTGGCGGTGGCCCTGGTGGTCGGCATTGTCGTTTTGATCGCAACCTACCGGATGCGGCGCCTGTTGGCCGTTGAGCGCCTGCGCACCCGTATCGCGGCCGACCTGCACGACGACATCGGCGCGGGCCTGACTGAAATTTCGATCCTTAGTGAGGTCATCCCGCCCCTGTTGGCAGACAATGTGGACCCGGCTGCGAGCAAGCACATCGAACGCATCGGCGACACATCGCGGTCGCTGGTCGACAGCATGAGCGACATCGTCTGGCTGGTGAGTCCGGCCCGGGATTCGCTCTTTGACCTGGTCAGCCGGCTGGGCACCTTCTGTGAAAATATGGGCCATGGCAGTGGCATCCGATTTGAGATCCGGAATCCGGATGACTTGCGCAAGGTGCACTTGAATACTGAGACGCGCCAAAACCTGTACCTGATTTTCAAGGAAGCGATCAACAATACGGTCAAGTACAGCGCAGCCGAAAAGGCGGTCCTGGCCGTGACTCGGGAAGGTGGCCGCCTGGTGGTGGAATTGGTCGATGATGGTTGCGGATTCGACAGTCGCCAACCGGCGGTCAAAGGCTCCGGCAATGGCTTGAAAAACATGCGCGCCCGGGCCCAAAAAATTGCCGGCGAACTGGCAATTATCAGCGAACCAGGGCAGGGCACAACCGTGCGGTTGGTGTGCAGAGCCCGTTAGACAGCAAAAGGTCGGCCCGAGCCATCAAAGCGCCGGGCCGACCAAGGGTCCCTCCAACCCTTTCTATTTCAGGAAGTTGACCTTGCGGCTCAACTCCTGATTCACGCCGGGACCATTCACTTTCAAGTTGGCGAAATACACCCCACTGGCTAGAGCCCGACCGTCGTTGTCGCGCCCATCCCAGTTGAGACTGTGGTGCCCGGCCGGCACCTCGGCGCGGAAAACCGAGCGCACGCGGTGGCCGCGCAGGTCATAGACATCCAGGCGCACTGCAGCCCGCACCGGCAGGTTGAAGCTGAACAGAGTCGGGCCGTTGGTGGGGTTGGGACTCGGTGCAGCGAAACTGACCCGGGTGGTCAAGGGGTCGGTCGGATCATCACCCACGGCGCTGACCACATCTTCGGGGCAGTTCAAGCAACCGGTGCGCTGAGGATTGTGGCCATACATGGGCCAAACTCCGGTGCCGGTGCTGGGTGTCGAGTTCAAATCAAAAACCATCAATTCGGTTTCGGCCAGGAAGACCACTTCCACGGTGCCGTCCTGGTCCAGGTCGCCGGTGGCGGCGCTGCGATTGATCCAGTCGCCCACATCCCGGGGCCAGCCGGTAACCAAATTGCCGAAATTCGTATAGGCGTAGATGTGTTGATCTTCGGAACCGGAGATTATGTCGCCAACAAAGCTGCTGTCGACATTATTGACCACCGGCGAATGCCGGAAAGACGGACCAATTGGCTGAGGAAACCAGCTGGAACTCACTCCCCCGCTATAATAGACATTCAGTTCATATGTGCCCTGCATGTAGAAGATCAATTCCGGTGAAGACGTACCCAGAATCTGGGCCAACGCAATGTTGCCCACGGTCGTGCCCGAAGGCACTGTGATCGGGAATCCAGGCAGGTCACTGCCAGTTTCGTCCAGGCCGTACACCAGGTTGGCGGCTGAAGGCACCACGACTTCGACATCGCCGTCGCCATCAAAGTCGGCCAGGGCCGGGGGGCCGGATACACCGACGGGCACGTCTTTGATCCAGACGGGGGCCGCGGATTCCATCCGCATGGCAATGATTTGCGAAAGCGAGGCGATGACAATTTCCGTGATACCATCGCCATCCAAATCTCCCATGGCGGCAGGATAGATGATGTTCTGCCCCAGGAAGTTCCAACTGATGGAGCCATTGACCTTCTGGCCGCGGTAGTCGATATACCTCAGCTTGTCGCCCCCCACGCAAACGATGACCCGCGGAGTGGTGCCGCCGAGGGCACCGATGGAAACAAATACCGGCACATTGTCGGGGAAGGCATAGGGAAAGCCCGATTCGATTTGTCCGTCCGGATTGAAGGCGTGGACCATGCCGGACTGGTTGCTGGCCACGACCGTTAGTTGTCCGTTGCCATTCAAGTCGCCAACGGCCACCGGTTGGTGGTACAGGCCGGTGAAGACGGGAGCACCAATATTGACGGGCCAACCCGTCACCGTTGTGCCGTCATGGTGATAGGCCTGGATGTTGTTGCCCTTGTCGGTAAAGAGAATCTCCAGATCACCGTCGCCGTCCAAATCAACAACCACCGGATCGCTGAACGTGATTTCCGGCAGGCTCACCGGGAAACCCGAGGCGCAGTTGGGATAGCCGGGATCAGCGCGCCACTCGGCGTCGAAATAGAATTTGTCCGGCGATGTGTTCGGATTTGAGAACGGCCAAACGGTGCAAACCTGCTGGTTGTGGCTTTCGTTGAGGGCGAAGTCAAAGTCGTAGATGTAGCCGGAACTGTATGGCTGATCGGCTAGTCTTTCGAGGGGTGACCAGGAGACGGAGCCGAACCTGCTGGCCCGCTGAATCCCGGCCTGGCTGAGAATATTGCCGCCCAGAATGAATTGATCGGTCGCTGACTTATAGCGCATCGCCATGGCGTGCATCATGTTGCCGCCGGCCAGGACTTCGGCTTCCCAATTGGCGCCGGCATCCCGGCTGATCATCGTACCGACCGTTCGCGTCGAAAAGTAGCTGTCGTTGACCCACTCCCGTCGGGAGTAGGCGATCATCACATCGTCCGATTCGATGGAAGCGGCCAGGCGCGGCTTGCGTTCCCAAATACCGCTGGCCCGTGAGGTCACTGCGACCATGGCCTCCCAATTGGGCAGGCCGCCATTGGCGTAGTCCGGGCAGCGGCGATACCGGATGGCGTCGTCGTCGGTGGTGCCGTCAATGGCGAAATCCCAGACCACATGGACGTAGCCTCCATAACCCACATCTATGCGGGGGTGGAAATAGCCCCGGTCCACCGGACCGAGGGAACCGAGGGCATAGGGACTTTCGAATGCCACGCCGCGGTCGGTACTGCGAGCGAAGTGAATACCCGCGCCGCTGATGCCGGGATCTCTTTCAGCCACCACATAGAGAAAATAGGAATTGAAGCTGGCGGCATCACTGGCAAGGTGGGGATTGTCATAGTCGACGCCGACCTCGGCCATAATGGTCAGTTCAACACTTTCGATCTTGCTGGCAAAACTCTTGGCCGGCAGGTCAGCCGTGACCATGCGAATGGATTGGGACTCCCCCGCCGTGATGCGGGTATAGATCAGATAGATTCGGTCAGCGATCCCTTCAGCAATGAGAATCGAGGGCGCGCGGAATTGTTCGGACAACAACGCGTTGTGCAGTTGGTCCCACAGGACAAACGTATTGCCATCATCCTCGGAGAGAAAGACCTGGATGCCGTACCCCGTGCTCACATCATAGACCTCTGCCGCCAGATAAATTTCGCCGCTGCTGGTGATCGCCAAACTGGAATGCCGCAGGTCATCAGTGCTGACGACTTCGTTGTCGTAGCCACCGAGATTGCTATTGCCTTCTGATTTCTCCCGGCGCTGGAAGTCGTTGAAATCCTGCCGGATTTTGTCTTCCCACTGGTCATGCCAGCCAATATCAGTACCTATCTGGACCGACCCTGCTTCATCAGAGACAAGGGTCGTGACGCCGACGCCACCACCGATCGGGGTGGGTACCAGTTCGCGGGCCTGGGCCGGAGCCAAAGTAAGCACCAGCAGGGCCAAGCCCAGTAGGACGGCGTTGAGGACGGGTTTAGTGGCATTCATGGCAATACTCCGGATTTGGACCCTGGGCCCGACAAGATGTTGGTTGACCTCTTTGATAGCGGAGCAATGTTACCGGAGATGGCAAGGAGGCTGCTACTGCATGGATATGCGGTTCTGATGTTGGGACAAGCGCGGTCTGAGGCCCCCTTTCGCCAAACCGCATATTCATGCAGTAGCGAGCTCACTCCTCAAGCTTCATAATTCCCGCTGTGACCAACCCATTGCTTACAGCTGAAATTCAGGGAGCAACAACATGAAGAAACTGAGATATATCCTCGCCAACTGCGCATTGGCGGCCCTTTTCCTGGTAACAGCTCAGACCGCTTCGGCCAGCATCATCCGGGTACCCTCCGAAGAATCGACGATTGGCGCCGCCATCACGAGTTCCACCTATGGCGATACGATCATCGTTGCGGCGGGAACCTACAGCGGGACGGGTTCCCACGACCTGGATTTTGCCAGCAAGAATTTGCTATTGAAATCCGAAGATGGCCCGGAAGTCACCATTCTGGATGGCAGCAATACCTATCGCATTTTTATTGCCCAGACATCTGAATGGCGCACCACCCGCATCCAGGGCTTCACCTTTCGCAACGGACAGCGACAGGAGTCGTGGGGCCTGACCGGCATGGTCAAACTCACCAGTTCGGCGTGGATCAACTTCGACAACATGATCTTCGAAGGAGGCAACGCTTCCAACGGCTCCGCCTTCCACATCACCGGCGGTGCACGCGGAGTCTTCACCGATTGCGTCTTTCGCAACAATACGACCACCAACAAGGGCGCTGTCTACGTTGAGAGCGGCAGTGCCGAATTCAACAATTGTCTCTTCGAAAACAATACGGCTACTGAAGGTGCGGCCATCCAGCAGAGTCGTGGCAGTGTCGTGGCCAACAACTGCACCTTTCGCGACAACAACGGTGGGGTTGTATTTGCCTTTTGGAACTCCGGCTTCACCGCTACCGACTGTGTATTCCAGAACAACACGGGCCTTGCTGGTGTTGCCGTCCGGCTGCAGAATGCTTCATCACTGACGATGACCAACTGCCTGCTGACGGACAACGTCGCGACCTCCAACTGGACCGGCGGGGTCATTGCCGCTGATGACGGTGGCTTCGACTTGACCGGTTGCACCATCGCCAACAACACCTGCGCCGACGCCAGCAACGGTGCCGTTGATGACCGCCACGACCTCAGCACGATCACCAATTGCGTGATCTGGGGCACCAAAGTGGGCATGGGCACGGTGCGCTGTGAAACCGTGAGTTGCAGCCTGATTTTTGCCAACGAAGGCGGCGATACCAACCCCTGCATCGATCTGGCCGCCAATGGAAATTTCCAGACCGATCCCGGGTTTTGCGATCCGGACAATGGCGACTACCGCATTGCCAGCAACTCGCCTTGCTTGCCGGCCTATTCCGGGGCTTGTGGACTGATCGGGGCGACGGACAACGGAGGGTGCACTCTGGTGGCTACTGAGGAACTCAATTTCGGCAGTGTCAAAGCCCTGTATCGCTGAGGTTGTACCTGGGGAAGGATGGCGATTGCTTCATAGGACTATGGGTAGCTGAGTACAATATCGAGTATGTCCATATACTCCTTCACGTAGAATGGCCGCAGATGGTCCTCGTCTCTGTAAATTGGCCTACCATCCTGCATCGCGGAAAGGCATTGGCCGTCCTCGCACAACAGCCCCACCGTATCGATTGGCAGAGCACCAGTCTGCGAAGCCACGTCCAATAGCCACTCGCGTTCTTCGGCCTGCTTCGGGTCAAGTTCCTGGAAACGAACCAGGCTTGAAGAAGTGCCCGAAATTCGCGTACCCGAGTAATACGCCTTGGGGTCATACATCGGACCACCGGGGTTGTCGATAATCAGGAAAACCGGTTTGAGCTTCGCCAATGACTGGACAAGCTCCTGGAACGCTTGGCGTGCCAATTCTACGCCGCCGTCCTTAAAATAGACTTTCTTGCCGTCCTGAAGATAATAGAATTCGGACGCACCGAACGCTGGTCTCGGGGTCTGCAGAAGGTACCCCGACCAGTTCCCAAAGACAACGGCGTCCACTTCACTGGACTTCGCATAGGCGAAGATGATGCTCCAGAATTCCTCCCCACATCGAGAGTCCTTATCATTGTGCACACCAGGATACGGCGGACAGCCTGCACGAGTAGCAAATACCGCAGTCCTGTTGCCAACCGGGTCCTCGTCGAGGATTTTTACGATACGAGGAGAGTACTGTTTCATGTGGGAATCTCCCAGAAAGAGAACCTTTTCGGCTGCACCTTCCTTGACGAACACCTCCACTCCGTTGACTTCACTACGCGTCATTCCGTGCAGTGATTCGGTGTCACC
>DAOVTU010000363.1 GCA_030632925.1 Candidatus Krumholzibacteriia bacterium
GTGTCCTGGCCCTCACCTTCCAGATGGTAGCTCGTGAAGCGGAGGTCGGCAATGAAGCCCACATTGCGGGTCAGGTCGCGGTCGTAGCGGAAGATCATCTCCAGCTGGTTGCGCTTGAGGCCCGCTATGCCGCGGTCGGTCAGGTTGTAGCCGGCTTCAAGTTCGAAGTGGCCAAAGCGATCACTGGACTTGCCGTGGCTGACGCTGCCGGCCAGGTAGAGGGCATCGGCCGTGTGGCTGGACACCGTGCTGTCCTCGGGAGCATTCTGGCCCACGCTGGCATAGTCGAAGTCGCGGCTGGCGCGGCGCAACCACAGGGAGGCCGAGCGGTCTTCGCCCTGCCAGTCCCAGGTGAATTCGGTGGAATCATTGTCGGATACCGCAGGGCTGTCACCGATGGAGTAGAATACCTGCTTGTTGGCAATTTCCTGGGGCAGGAAACTGTAACTGAGCCGGCGCTGGTCCGGGTCGCCGCCGGTCATGGACGACATCTGGTGCTGCAGTTTGAATCTTGAATTTTCACTGGGCTGGTAGTCGACCTGGCCGACCCATAGCATCTCATCCCGATCCAGGAACGGCAGATCCATGGCGCCGTTGGTATTGTTCTGGCCGGATTCGTTGCCCGTGGCGAAGCGTTGCGTCGCATTGCGGAAAAGGGCTTCACCGCCGAAGGCCCAGCGTTCTGAGGCATGGTAGGTGATGTCCAGTCCACCGTTGAATATGTAGTTGTCGACTTCATACCAAGTGCTGGTATCGCCGGTATTGGCCCGGTGCTCATCCAGGACCGGGATGCCGGTCGAGGGCAGGCTGACCAGCGAACCGAAGTCCAGCCAGACGAGGGCCCGTTCGGCGAAAATCGGCGCACCGATCTCGAATTTGCCGAGGTCCTTGCTGAAGCGCAGGGCGATTTTGTCTTCGCCGATGTTGTCGTACAGGTCGGGGTCGTTGTAATAGTCGAAGTTGTGCACGTTGGCGAAAAACAGCCGCGTGCGGACACCCAGAGGGTTGGCCAGGAACAGGGCGCCGGCTGAGCCTTTGCCATAGTCCAGATGATCGTGCAGGATCGTGCCAGGCAGATCAATGTTGCCACCGAGCTTGAGCAGATCCTCGCCGGTGAAGATTTCCTGGTTCCAGTAGGCCTTCAGGTTGAAATTCTCGGGCGTGATTTCCAGGTGGGCCTCGTCCAGGAAGGCGGCCACGTTGTTCTGGATGATGTTCTGGTCCGAGTCCAGGCGCAGGCGCATGAAGGTGCGTGCCATTTCGCTGACTTCGGTGTGGAAGTTCAGGTCCACGCTCTGGGTGGGGCGTTGCAGGCGGAAACGCGGGTCGACCAGCGTTTCGTCGTTCACGACAACCGGCACGTTCTTGGCATATTCAAACCGGGTCAGGTAGCGGCCGTCGATGGTCACCTGGGCATTCAACGTATTGTTGCTGGTCGAAGTGGCGGCAGCGGTGCTGCCTTCGGTGGCGGTCAGTTGGCCGTCGGCATCGACCGTGACGACGGAATTGACGCCGCCGTAGGGGTCGCTCATGGTGTCCGGGTTTTGAGGATCGGCCAGCCAGTTGCCGTCGACGACAAACTTGTATTCTGTTTGTCCCGCGTCCAGGTCCTTGACCACGATCCACTTACCACTGCCGTCATTGCTAAGCGGCGTATCGTCGGCGTTCCAGCCGTTGAAGGTGCCAGCGAGGGTGACGTGTGAGGCACTGCCGTCTTCGTAGGTGAAGGCGATGCCGCCTTCGACAGCCTTGGGCGCGCCAACACTGAAATTTTCCAGGTCGACGGCGACCGATTCATTCTGGGTTGCAGCTGCCGCAGTTGCCGGCGTTGCTGCGACTGCGGCTACGGCGCCGGCGGCCAGGCTGCCGTCTGCATTGACGGTGACCAGGGAGTTCGATCCGCCAAAGGGATCGGATTTCTTCTGGTCGTTGCCGGGATCTTCGCGCCAGTCGCCGTCGACGACGAATTTGTATTCGTACGAGCCCGGTTCCAGCGCAACAGTCACGGACCAGTTGCCGGTGCCGTCATCGTTCAGCGCCAGGTCTGCGGCATTCCAGCCATTGAAGTCACCGGCAATGAACACAGCCTGGGCCCCGGGGGCATTGAGCGTGAAGGTGACTCCGCCATCGGCGGCAACGGGGCCGGCCTGGATGGTCGGGGCAAGTGTGAGGACCAGACTCAGCACGGCCACAAAGGCGAGGGCTTTCCGTCGGGTGATCTTCCTGATTTCCTTGGCAAACATGGGCAGCTCCCTGAATCTGATCAAAACCACGCTTTGACCAGCAATTTAAAGCGGTCGCGCAGGTTGTCGTTGCTTCCGTCGTTCACGAACCAGTCGGTGTAGACAAGATTGTCTGACTGGCCTGCGTCTCCGTATTCGAAATAAACCTCTGCTCCCCAGCCGATGTCGTACTTCAGCTGGGCAAAAACCGTGTGCCGGGCCTCGATCTCCTCGTTGACGTTCATGGCCCGCAGGTAACCCTTCATGCGGTCAGTCAGGTTCACGCTCATGTCGAAGCCGTAAGCGGTGACTTGTCGGAAGGTGCCGGCATCGCGGATGCGCCACTGCAGGCGGATCTTGGCCAGAAAGTTTTCGACCGAGACCTCGGCAAACCAGTCGGGGTAGGAGGTGAAGTCGTTGACTTCGAGGGACTGATCGTAGCCGTGCCAGTTGCGGTAGGCAAAGCGGGACTTGAAGCCGTTGATGTACTCCATGTACAGCTCGCCATACCACTCGGTGGTCGGGCGCAGGCCGCCACCGGGCTCATCGGCGACCCGCTTGCGGTAGTTGTCGTAGTTGAGCTTGGCTGTGACCGATTTTTTCGGGACCAGCCAGATGCCTTCGGCGTGTTTCTGGATGCGGTTGTATTCGCGACTGTCGTCGAAGCGACTGGAGGAAACGTTGCGGAAATCCTCGCCAAAGTCGTTGTACCAGGCGTGCACCGTCAGGTCGCTGAGGTGGATGTCCCGCACCTCGGCTGCGATGGCTCGGGACTTGGCCGTGCTGGTGCCAAAGACCTCGACATCATAGGGCTGCTCGCTGATGGCGGCCTCAGCTGTCCAGCGCGACTGCTCGAAGTTGATCGGCCCCAGACGCAGACCCGTATTGGTCAGGTTGCGCGGACTGAAGGCGATGTCGGCCGAGTAGACGTTGTTGTACATCAGGCCCAGCAGTTCGGTCCAGTTCTCCTGCGAGGTGTCGGTCCAGTCCTTGCGGATGAACATCAGACCCGATTCAATGCGGTTGTCCCAGGCCCGGTGCCGACCCCTCATGATGAAGGAGTTGTCGCCGTTGGCGATGTCCACCCCGTTGGAACTGAACGTGCCGCCATTGTCGCTGCTGATGATCGTGCCGCCCAGATTGGAAATGCCCAAAAAGTTGGTATCCCAAAAATCCAGGCGAATGCCCTGGGCCTTGGGGCCCCAGTCGTCATTCTTCAGCTTGCCATCGTCCACCAGGCGCAGCAGAGGCTCGTCGTTGATGTAAAAGCGGTTCTGCCGGTAGAAAAGGTACGCTTCGTACTTGTTCTGCTTCAGTTTGATGTGACCCTCGCCGCCGAACCAGGGTGGGGCGTAATAGTCAATGCCGGGTGAGCGGTCGTCATCCCGGTTGGACTCGGCCCGTACCCTGGTCTGGACCTCAAAGTGATCGTTGGGTTGCGCGATGAATCTCAGTTCCGCGAAGTGCTTGGGCATGCCATTGGCACCGGGTGGCCCGAAGTGCCATTTGCCGTCGTCCTTCTGGGCGCTGACTTCGGCTTCGTAGAAGCCTTCGATCCTGTTGGTCGCCTCGGCGGGTGGGGCCAGAGCGCCAAACGTGACGCTCAGCATGGCGCAGCCCACCGCAGTGCCTGCCGCGCTCCTGATAAAGCTGCGGAGACTGTGGCGCGCAGGAGGCCGCCGCAAACATCCGGTCAGCGATTTTGTCGGTCTCAAAGGCACCTTAGTTCCTTACGGTGAAGGACAGCATATAGATGTTGCCCAAATTGTTGTCGGTCTCGAGCGAGAAGTCTGCCTGCCAATGGGTGTCCTGCAGGCCGGCTCCGATGGTCACCATGCCTTGGTCAAGGCCGGTGCGCAATACCAGAGCGTCAAAGAACCAGATCTCGGCGCCACCGTGCAGCACGATGTCCGTGGTGCGGCCTTCCCGGTTGCGGAAGTCCGCGGTCATCAGCAGGGTGTCGCGGAATAGATAGCTGCCACCGGCGGCCCATTCTGTATAGATCGGATCGGGGCTGCTGGTGGTGCTGATCAACTGCAGCGAAGTTTCGTGCAGGTTGTAGATGGTGCCGCCCAGGGTCCAGGCTTCACCGCTGTCGTACAACAGGCCGAAGTCCATGGAGTAGCCCTGGTCGCCACCATTGAA